>CALDOI010000091.1 GCA_937912115.1 uncultured Bacteroidota bacterium
GGAGTGCCGGTTCGATCCCGGCCTTGGGTACGAAAGAGTTCTTCACATCTTTGAAGAGCTTTTTCTTTTTATAGCTTTCAATGATTGATTGTTAACTCAGTAACTTATAGTTTCTATCCAAAAAAGCAAGATTTTTCATCTTTCTGAACAACATCAAAAAACTCGTTTATTTCAGACACAAATGGAATGGGTGGATAAACTTCCCATTTTAGACTTGCGCGCATCCAAAAAATTTTCCAATGGTTCTTTGCAACCACAAATGTAGTTTTTGCTACTTCTATTTCTTGTAATTTTTCAGGCTCATCCCATTGAGGCCTAATTTCAAAAACAGTAACACTTTGGCCTTTAATTCTATAACTAATATCTATTTTGTCGCGTAATTCTTTAGGTGGCCGTATACGAAAAAGGAAGTTGTTGGCCGCACTTTCAATTTCTGCTATTTGTTGTTTGGTTAAAGTCATATTGTTTTTTTTTTCAAAAGTAACAAAGAATTTTTAGTTTTAACGGATGTTGAGTTTTTATTGGCAAAGAAATAAAAATTACTTAACCAATTCAAATACAATCTCTTCCTGCTCAATCATAGAAATGATATCGTTAATTTCTTTCACCAATCCTATCGACTCCTTATCTATTATTTTGGACAGAATACTATAATTACAAGTCATCAATAAACGGTTTTCCCCCAACTGCTTTATTGAAAAACTAATGTGACAATATTTGTTAGTGAAATCAATATCGTCCTGATTGGAGATTAATTTAACAGGCTTGTCAAATTCAAGCATATATGAATAGCTATCTGAGCCAACAAAATCAGGATAGTAATCCAGAAACCTTGCCTCATAACAAATATCTTTGGCATATATCATTTTAAACCAATTTCCCGGTTTAATGGTAATTTGATTGTTATCTATATTTAATAGATTTTTTATTATGTATTCGGCATTAACTGTAGTTTTATAAGGATAATAAATTTGAGGGTGTAACGTAACTACCTTTTTTACTTCCACATTGCTGGCAATGCTCCAAATTGGATCATGGTATTGAGGATTGATTGTTGAATCAATGGGGTTTGAAAAATATACACATCTTGTGAGAGTTGAATATTGTCCTGAAAGGATTACTCTTGTTTGAAATTTTAAAGTATTACTATTCAAATCAACATTTACCTTACTTTGTACCTTCCGGTAATTGTCTTTCCAGTTACTTGCTGGTGTGTAGTAACTTCGGAATTCCCTATTAAAATTTCTTTTCTCCAACATACTTGGAAAATCAGTATAATGTAATAGCAATACAGGGATTTCTTCGTAATAAAAAGGTACTTCTTCAAAGTAATAATTGTTCTTATCAGATTTTGGAACAACAAAGCCCAATGTTTTGTCATTGAGAGCAATTCCAAATAGCAGATCATTATCTTTTACCGTCGCGGTATATTGAGGACTTATTTCTCCAACTCTAATGTCAACCGGATAAGCAGTAAATAAATCAACACCTAGCTTAGGAACTATATTGCCATAAATTCTTTCAATATTGTTATCCTTCAAGGTTTTACCCCATAAATCAACCCCTGCTCTTTGTTTTATCTGATCTTCATTATGATTATAATAATTTAATGCCGGATCATAAACAACACTATCAGCCATAAATTGTTGGAAATATCTCAATCGTGCAGTTCCCAAAGTATCATCGGGTGTTAGCGCGATTATTCTATCTGCCACTTTTTGGTAATGAAGATTATTTTTACTCTTGTTTCCGATTACATTATCCCAGTATTCGATTTGAAGTTCATCTTGTCGTTTACTCGACTCAAGAAAATATGGTGGAATAAATTCCTGAACATATGAATCAAAATGCGTGTATTCAAAATCGTACGACTGGGGTACAAAAACGAAATATGGCAAAGTCTTATATGGTCTGCTTCCTGATTCGTCCAGACAACCGGGTAAGTTATTTAAATTCCAATGATAACAAAATTTATTGCCTTCCAAGCTCACTTCCGGAATTACATGATTAACAAAAAGAGAATCCACTTCCAGGTCCTTATTGTGACACCATGATAGACTATATGATTTTTTAGGGTATTTGCCATGGAAAAAGATTCTGTTTGACAATAACCTAATCCAGTTATCTTTAAAAGGAATATCATAAGTATAGGATAACCGTAATGTATCGCCTATATGTAAATTTTCAATGGTATATTCGAACAGATTTATATTTCCGAAAAACCCTTCCATATCAAGAACTCTTTTAGTTGATATTTCCTTAATTATTTGAATGCTATTAACACTATTAATGTTTGCTTCAAAGTTTAGAACCTCTACATTATCGTAAGCCCAATCTATATTTCTAACAGTTGGAGCATGGTAAATATATAATTCGTCAAATTTCTTAGGTAGTTTAAATGGCTGGAATTCACTTAACCCATCTGCTGTTTTTATTACAATTGTTAAATTATTTGTTACCGTTGCAATCATTAACACAGTTTTTCTACCCGTTATATTAACCTCCATTTCCTCATTAAGGACAATAAGATCTTCGTTTTGGCACGATAAATCGAACAAACTATCCGAAACTTGAGAAAACGAATTAATACTTGTTGTGATTAAAAAAAGGATGAGGCTAATAACTTGAGTTCTAATAACCATACTAGTAGGTTTCTTTGGTTAATTAGGTCATAAAATTAAGAAATTATCTCTTATGAATTTATAATTTATGAAAATCTTTAACGTGAATTACTCCGGATTTAATCTGTAAAATAATCAAGAACTTTCTTCATCAATTCAGGGTTTGTTTCAAATCCATTCGTAAAGGATAGCATGCTATCCGCGTTTTGAATAAAGTTTTTAGGATTAGATACCTCATCTGAATTTTTAATAAATGTATTAACGTTTTCTTTGGTGACTTCCCAGTGAAATTGAAGGCCGATTACCTTATCTCCATAAGTAAATCCTTGATTTTTAGTTGCAAGCGAGCTAAATATGGGTAAGGCTTTTTTTGGAATATCATAAGTATCTCCATGCCAATGGAACGCCATAAGTTCATTTTCGAACAATGATAAAAAATCAGATTTTCCATTTTGGTTCTTCTTAATATTAAACCATCCTATTTCCTTTTGTTTGTTTGGGTAAACTTTTACACCAAGTACCTCCGCAATTAATTGTGATCCAAAACAAATTCCTAATACTTTTTTGCCTTGCTTAATTGCCTTTAAGATAAATATTTTTTCCTCCTTAAGCCAGGGGAATTCATCTTCATCATGCACGCTCATAGGTGCTCCCATAATAATTAGCAGGTCGAAATCGGCTAGGTTTGGAAGAGTGAAATCTTCATAAAAATGAGTGTACGTAACGTCCCATCCCTTATGGTTGGCAATTTCAATAATATTACCGGGATCTTCAAAATGAGCATGCTGGAAAATATGGATTTTCATTTTATTACTTATATTTATTATTCTTCGAATATAAATTTTTTATCAGATGTTTAAAAGCCAGGATTGGATGATAGAATATCATAAGTGGTCCCGAATATCTCATAATTTTTCTTATTTGTTCTCTATTAACATCATTGTAGCAATGAATGGGACATTTTTCGCATGAAGGCTTAACTGTACCATAAACACAATTATCTATACGTTTTAATGCATAACTTAGTAGATTTGTACAACCATAACACAGATTGTCCTTTTTACCTCCGTGATGTGAGCTGCAATACATTGTAATCATCACACCAACAGTCTTCTTTTCGTTTAATATTCTACCAGTAGTTTTATGCATAATTTGATTGTAAAAATATGCTAATTGCTACAATACACTGCAAAAGGGCGATGATCGATTTAGTTACAATGCATTTTTAGTAATTTTGCAAAGCTGAATTACACTTCAATTAGGCATTTACATGAAGAAAAAATTATTTGGGAAAACACTTTCTCAGCTACAAGGAATTACTACAAGTTTAGGATTACCAAAATTCACTGCCAGACAGATTGCCGATTGGTTATATAAAAAAGATATCACTTCCATTGATGAAATGAGTAATCTTTCAAAGGATGCCCGACGGAAATTAAATGAGAGTTTCGTTATTGGTTTGCAAGCCCCTTCAACTGTTCAAACGTCAAAAGATGGAACCAAGAAGTATTTGTTTAGTGTGGAAGGGCATGGATCAGTTGAATCAGCATATATACCCGAAGCAAATAGAAGTACTTTATGTGTTTCATCGCAAGTAGGATGTAAAATGAGGTGCTTGTTCTGCATGACAGGTAGGCAAGGATTGAAATCAAATTTAACGGCCGGGGAAATTCTAAATCAGGTAAGATCCTTACCCGAATGGCATGAGCTTACCAACATTGTATACATGGGAATGGGGGAGCCATTAGATAATCTAGAGGCTGTAATGCAAAGTCTTGAAGTACTAACTGCGGATTGGGGATTTGAATGGAGTAAGAGAAAAATTACTGTAAGTACAATAGGTATTGTTCCGGCCATGAAACACTTTTTGGAAAACAGTGAGTGTCATCTTGCTGTGAGTTTGCATACTCCATTTGAATCGGAGCGTAAGATGTTAATGCCAGTGAGTCATGTGCACTCAATTAGTGATATCCTTTCTGAAATAAAACTACACGACTTAGGTCGACAGCGAAGGGTTTCATTTGAATACATAGTTTTTAATGGAATTAACGATACACCAAAACATGTAAAGGAATTGGTTAGGATACTAAATGGTATTAATTGCAGAATTAACCTTATCAGATTCCATGAAATACCAAAAACACCACTAAAGGGAACTGATGAAAAACGCCTGATGGAATTTAAGGAGGCACTAAACGCCAAAGGAATTATAACAACAATAAGAGCTTCACGTGGACAGGATATAGATGCCGCTTGCGGACTACTCTCCACTAAGAATAAGGAATTAGAATAACTGCCTACATCTCTCGGACTCCCAGCTCCGTCTACTGACTTCCGACTTCCGACCCCCAGTCTCTTCTTATCACCTCTAATCTTGAATATCAACCAAGTACACCACCAGTGAAATAAAAAGATAAAGTAGAACTATAAATGGAATGGCTACTATCTGTAAAAAGATGAGCAGCAATAACGATATGCCTAAAAAGATGTATTTGGTCATATTGTTCTTAAATCCGATGCCAACAAATTTCAGCGAAAACATCGGAAATCTCGACACCATTAATATTGAGCCAACAATGGCAATTGCCAACAAAAAATAGGTATTTGTTATAATCATGTAGAAAAATTCTTTTTCCTCAAACAAAGAACTTCGAATTAATGGAAGCGAGGCTACCAATATTGCCATTGCAGGTATTGGCAAACCTCTAAAAGAAGTTGTTTGCTCTGTATCCACATTAAATTTGGCTAACCTTAATGCCCCGAAAGCAGGAATTACAAATGCCAGAAAAGGAATGATACTGAAATTCTCAGCAGTATGTCCTGGTTGTCCATGGCTTACACTTAACATATAAAACATTATAAACCCCGGAGCAACACCAAATGAAACCACATCTGCTAATGAATCCAGCTCAGCACCCATTGCTGATTTAGCATTTAATAGTCTGGCGGCAAGACCATCCAAAAAATCAAATCCTGCGGCTACAAAAATCAAATATGCTGCCAGCTCAATATTGCCATTCATTATTGCATAAATCGATAGTATTCCCGATAGAAGATTAAATAAAGTGATGATATTTGGTATGTGATTCTTCATAATTCCATTTATTTTTCAAACACTCAAATGTACATTAATTATTGAATATTGGTATCTGGTTGGATTAGAAATAAATTTTTCATGTGCATCAATTTCAGAATATACCTAAATGAAATAACCCTTAGATAGTGCCATTCCTATCATAATCGATTTTATTACTTTATTTTTGCCACTTATTGAAATATATGAGCAAAATTGGAAATATAAAGATTGAAGATTTTAATTATAACCTTCCTGATAATCAAATAGCTAAATATCCGCTCCTCAAGCGTGACATGTCTAAATTGCTCTATCAAGCAGGTGGCGAAATTGCTGAACGTAGATTTACTGAATTACCCACATTGCTACCTACTAATTCCCTTTTAATTTTCAACAAAACAAAGGTTGTTAATGCCCGATTAATTTTTAAGAAAAGTACCGGTGCAACAATCGAGATATTTTGTTTGGAACCAATTGAGCCGGTGAACGATTTTCAGCTAGCATATCAACAAAAGTCACCTGTTGTTTGGAAGTGTCTTATCGGGAATGCTAAAAGGTGGAAATCAGGAATCCTTGAACTAGAATTTAATATCAACGAAAAGCATGTAATCCTTTGTGCCAAAAAGGTTAAGCAACTGTCCGATGGATATTTGGTTGAGTTTAGTTGGAGTAATGACAAACTTACATTCTCCGAAATTATCAGCAACAGTGGAATGGTTCCAATACCACCATATTTAAATCGCAAGGCTGAAGAAAGTGACAAAAAAAGATATCAAACTATTTATGCAGAACATGAAGGCTCGGTTGCTGCTCCAACGGCAGGACTGCATTTTACCGATGAAATAATTTCGGAACTTAAGAATAAAAATATAGAAACAGATGAACTAACCCTCCATGTGGGAGCCGGAACATTTAAACCGGTGGTTTCAAGCACTATTTCAAATCATGAAATGCACACCGAGAAAGTGGTAGTATCATTAGAAACTCTTATTCATATTAAGCAGAAGTTAGGTGATCCGATAATTCCAGTGGGAACAACAAGTATGCGAACTCTCGAAAGCCTATATTGGATGGCATTAAAATTGAAAAATGGTAGAAAAGAGTTTGTTGTCGAGCAGTGGGATCCTTATGAATTGAATCAAGAAATTGAATTCTCGACTAAAGATGCCATATCTTTTTTAATCAGTTATTTAAAGGAAAAAAATCTTGAGGAATTAAAGGGCGAAACAAGATTATTAATTGCTCCGGGATATTGTTTTAAATTTGCAACAGGATTAATCACTAACTTCCACCAGCCAAAAAGCACATTGCTGCTCCTCGTGTCGGCATTAATTGGAGAAAGTTGGAAATCAGCGTATGATTTTGCGTTGTCTAATAATTTTCGTTTCTTGAGTTATGGAGATAGTTGCTTATTTTTGCCATAGATTTATTAATTTTAAACCAAAATGATATTTTCTGAAAAAAGTAAATCTCTCCTATTCCATCATTGCCCCATTCACTCATTAAAGCATCTATCATGAAAATTAAAAAAATACTACCCATTATTCTCCTGGCATTGTTTATTCACTCATGCAATAGTGTTCCTGTAACCGGACGTAAGCAACTTACCATTATTCCTAACAATGAATTAATGGCAATGAGTTTCCAGCAATATGATGAATTTTTAAAGGAAAACCCTCCAAGTAAAAACGTTCAGCAAACTCAGGTTGTTAAAAAGGTTGGCAACAATATAAAGAATTCTGTTGTAAAGTACATGGCTGATAATAACCTTTCGAATATGCTCGATGGCTATAATTGGGAGTTTAACTATGTTGATAGCGATCAGGTTAATGCTTGGTGTATGCCGGGAGGAAAGGTTGTGGTTTATAGTGGCATAATTCCAATAACGCAGGATGAAACAGGTTTGGCTGTAGTTATGGGCCACGAAATTGCACATGCCATTGCCGATCATGGCAATGAACGTATGAGTCAGGAACTAATTCGTCAGGCAGGTGGTGTTGGTTTGATGGTAGCTCTAAACGAACAACCTCAGGAAACACAAGCAATGTGGATGACAGTGTATGGTGTTGGAACCGAAGTTGCCGCCATGTTACCTTATAGTCGCTTGCATGAGAGTGAAGCCGACAGAATGGGTTTAATCTTCATGGCAATGGCAGGTTATGATCCACATGAAGCACCAGTGTTTTGGGAAAGAATGTCGAAACAAGGCGGCCAAAAACCACCTGAATTCCTTAGTACACATCCATCTGATCAAACACGAGTTAGCAACCTAAATAAGTGGATGCCCGAAGCAATGAAGTATTACAGTAAGAGTTCGCAAAGTTCAGGTAACAAGGATGGCAATAGTAATCCAAGGAAAACCATCAAAATAAGATAATGTCCTATTCTGGATTAATTCAATTGCATACTCCAGCTTAAGTCAAACATAAATATCTTAAGTTTCAACTACTGATATTTATTATCAAGTTATAGGTTAAAACCTTGCAATTTCATTGCAGAAACTTTAGTTTCTATAAACCCTTTTTATACATCTAGTCGGAAGCTTGAAGCTTGAAGTCCGAAGAAATTCTTCCGACTTCGGACTTCCGACTGTGATAATTTATATTTGGTGAATTTTATTCACTTTTTAAACCTATGTATTTTCAATGCATAGTAGTTTAGTATGTATTCAAGTTACAAACTTGAACCAGTATTCATGATTAAAAAATCGTGAAAATTCCTGTATATAACTTACAAATTAATTGCAACAACCTCTTTTATCTGAGGTAGTACTTTTTTTAATGTTGCTTCAACACCATTTTTAAGAGTAACCGTACTAAATGCACACGAACCACATGCTCCGGTAAGTTCAACATTTACAACAAAGTCTTCGGTAATATTTACAAAATTTATATCACCACCATCAGCTTGTAAATACGGTCTTACCTGATCAATTACATTAAGCACTTTTTGTTTTAATTCATTATCTGTATTATCCATGTTGATAATATTTGGTTATTGGTTTATAATTTGTTGATTTCATCTTGAACCTTCTGTGCAATTTCAATAAAAATTGCACCGGTTTTGTCGTTTTCATTTAGTATAATTGGTGTTCCCCCATCACCCGACTCAACAATCCTCTCACCAATTGGAATTCTTCCAAGCACAGGAATATCAAGTTCTTTTGCCAACACATCAGTAGCACCTTTCCCAAAAATGTAATACTTTTTATCAGGGTATTCTTCCGGTGTGAAGTATGACATATTTTCAACAATTCCAAGTAAAGGTATAGTAAGTTTATCCTGACGATACATCATAGCAGCACGACGAACATCAGCAGTAGCAATCTTTTGAGGAGTTGTAACAAGTACGGTTCCTCTAATATTATATGATTGAGCTAATGTTAGTTGAATGTCTCCGGTTCCCGGTGGCATGTCAATAACCAAAAAGTCGAGGTCGCCCCATTCAGAGTCCTTCATTAACTGGTTAAAAGCATTGTTTATCATCGATCCTCTCCACATCAATGCCTGATTCGGCTGAACAAAAAAGCCAAGTGATAATATTTTCACACCATGATTTTCCAGAGGTACCATTAGTGTTTTTCCTTCCCTGTCAATAACACCAGGTTGCTGACCCTCAACCCCAAACATAATAGGAACCGATGGTCCCATAATATCTGCATCAAGAATTCCTACTTTGTTTCCGGTTTTTGAAAGCGCAATTGCAAGATTTGCTGCAACAGTTGATTTACCAACTCCACCCTTACCTGCAATAACGGCAATTATATTTTTAACACCCGATAATGGACCCATTCCTTTGTCTTTCTCGGCTATGGGTTTAACTTCTACATTTATTTCTTCGCCTAATTTATCCTTTATTGTTTTTACGATAGAATTATATACTATTCCAACAGCAGGATCGTCAAGTTTTGGAAAAATAACCGAAATTTTTACGTCATTTCCCTTTATCTGGATATCATCAATCATATTTAGATCAACAATGTTGTTTTGTTTGGCAAAAAATATTACCTCTTTTAATGCATCTGTTACATCGTGGTTTGTGATAAACTTTGACATATTATTTTTATTTAGATTAAATAGTAATAAGACTTATTTAAGGCACAAAATTACAACTATTTTCATTCTGTTTTGATTAGACAGGAAAATTTGGAATAGTGATCCATTAATTTTTTGTTTTGCGGCTTAACGGGCTTTCCGTTTGTAGTTGTTTCATGCCAACTGTTTTTTGTAAGGCAGTACGTGGGCTTCCTTTGTCAGCCTACGCCAGCCAACAAAAAAATCAGTTTGTATTTCAACAAGCTACCACTTCAATCCCTGCCGTTAGCTTTCAAAGTAATGGATTTATACACAATCATATTACAAGTTTTTTATTCAGAATAAAATTATTTTTCAAAATCATTTGAATAATTGAAAAATTATGTCTTATTTTGCACTCCTTTTTCGAATAGGATTAAATAACTACGTAACGATGTCAAGAATTTGCCAGATAACAGGAAAGAAAGTGATTTCAGGAAATAATGTAAGTCACTCACATGCCAAAACAAGAAGAAAATTCCAACCGAATTTGCATACTAAAAAGTTTTTCGTACCCGAAACAGGTAAGTGGATTACATTAATGGTAAGTGCAAATGGTATTCGCACGATAAATAAAAAAGGTATAGCTATTGCCCTTAAAGATGCTACCGAACAAGGCCATTATAAGGCATAGTCACATTACACGAAAATATATATAAAAAAAAGAGACTGTCAATTTTGGCAGTCTCTTTTTTTGGTTATGATAAATTTCACTTTATTAAAAATTCTTCCTCAACGAATCTTCTATCTCTTCCGAAAGTCGGTTAAACACTTCCTCCTCAGTTCCGTCAGCATTAATTTTACTATATTTTCCTTGCTTTTGATAATAGTTAACAACGGGTTCGGTTTTTTCCTTGTATTGTTCAAGTCGATTCACAATCATCTCGGTACTTATATCATAAGGTCGCGCTTTGTTTTCGTCTTTCCCTCTGGCACTAAGTCTTTTTATTGCTTGCAGTGTACTTAGTTTCAACTCAATCATATTCGATACTTTCATGTTCACTCTTTGCAGTAATCCATCAAGTATGTAGGCCTGAATTACAGTTCTTGGAAATCCTTTAAAGATAAAACCATCAGCTTTAGTGTTTTCTTTAATTTGATCAGCAATTAGTTTGATAGGGATTTCATCAGGAACAATCTCGCCCTTTTCCATATATGGCTGGGCAATTTTACCAATTTCAGTGCCTTCCCTAATTTCGCGTCTAAGTAAAGCCCCGGTTGATATATATACAAGATTATGTTTGTCAGCTAAAAATTTACCTTGTGTACCTTTACCTACTCCTGGCTTTCCCAATAGTACAATGTTGGTGTATTCTTTACTTTTATTTTTTTCAATGTGATCAACAATATTGTCAAATATTTCCTCAAGCGACCCAACACCGTTTAATTTATGATACTTCTTCTGCTCCTCATAGTAATCAGCTACAGGCTTTGTTTTATTATCGTATTCCTTCAATCGAACTTTAATTACATCTAAGGTATCATCCGATCGCTTCGACGTTTTTGCCCTGAGTAAAAGTCTTTCTACTAGTTCCTTTTCCGGCACATCAAGACTAATCATCATATCAAGCGAAGTATTTAGTTTGAGTAATAATCCATCGAGTATATAAGCCTGAACAACTGTTCTTGGAAAACCGTCGAAAAGTATGCCCCGGGCATTCTGATTTGTTGTTATCTTTTTTTCAATTATCTCAACCACCAACTCATCATTAACCAAGCCTCCTGCTTCAATAATACTCTTGGCTTTTAGCCCAAGTTCAGAGCCATCTGCAATTTCCGACCTTAATATATCACCCGTTGATATATATGTTAAGTTATATTTGTCAAGGAGTTTTTTCGACTGGGTACCTTTACCGGCGCCCGGAGGTCCAAATAGAGCAATATTTAGCATCTTTTATAGTGTTTTTTTCTATTCAATAATTTTATAAATATCCTTAAGATTTCTTCCTTGGCTGTCATAGTCTAAACCATAACCAACTATAAAGTCGTTGGGAATTTCTAACCCAACATAATCAATTTTATATGACTTCCGAAAAGCTTCAGGTTTAAATAATAGAGTAGCAATGCGAACATCGGCAGCTCCCATACTTTCAAGCTGATTCAGTACATTTTCCATTGTGATACCCGAATCTATTATATCTTCAATAATGATAATTGTTCTGCCATTAATATCCTCATCAAATCCAATAAGTTGCCGAACATTTTCAGTGCTTTTTGTGCCAACATATGAGGCAAGTTTAACAAAGGATACTTCGCATGGGAGAGTAATCTTCTTGAGTAAATCACCGGCAAACATAAATGAACCGTTTAGAATCACAAAGAAAATCGGTGTTTTCCCTTTGATATCTTTATTAATGTTATCAGCTATTTTGGTAACAGCGCTTTCAATCTTATCGAAGAGTATAAACGGTTCAAAATATTTATCATGAATTTTAATGTTGTCCATTTTTGATATGTTTTGTGTAAAGTATTGAACTAAAGGCCAATTAAACATAGCCAAAAATCAAGCACACAAAGATAGAACATAACACTTCAATACCAAATTCATTTTATTTATTTTTGCGATATAGAAATTATCAAAATAAAGGAATAATTATGAAAGCAATTGTAAGTATAATTATGGGTAGCACTTCTGATTTAAAGGTTATGGAAAAAGCTGCTGAGTTTTTGAATGAAATGGAAATTCCATTTGAAATAAATGCACTTTCAGCACACCGAACACCTGAGGCAGTTGAGGTATTTGCTAAAAATGCTATCGAAAATGGAATTAAAGTTATTATTGCCGGAGCCGGAATGGCAGCGCATTTACCAGGTGTAATTGCATCAATGACTACGATTCCAGTTATAGGAGTTCCAATAAACGCCTCACTGGACGGTATGGATGCCCTACTTGCAATTGTTCAAATGCCTCCGGGGATACCCGTAGCAACAGTAGGTATTAATGGTGCCTTGAACGCAGGAATATTAGCTGCTCAAATGATAGCAACCGGAGATGCTGAAATAATGGAGAAAGTTCGTAATCATAAAAAAACTCTAAAACAAAAAATAGTTAAGGCCAACGAAGAATTAAAAGCAATTAACTATAAATTTAAAGTGAATTAATAGGAGGGATGGGAGAATGGAAGGCTGGTGTGTTGGCAAGTTGGCTACTAAAGACTACCAATGACTAATTATCTAACAACTGACTAAAAACAATGGACTCACAACTACTTCTGTGGATTGGCTACTTCGCCTCAGGCATTATAGCCCTATCCATGACAATGAACTCAATAGTTAAATTTCGTTGGATTAATTTAATAGGAGCAACAACTTTTGCAACTTATGGTTTCTTAATTGGAGCCTATCCTGTGATGGCCCTAAATGGATTTATTGTACTTGTAGACATTTACTCTTTATCAAAAATATATTCAAAATCCCAACTCTTCGACACCCTTGAGGTTAGAGGCGATAATAAATACCTTCTTAAATTTCTAGACTTCTATAAAAAGGATATTAATAAGTTTTTCCCTGATTTTGTTTACAAACCCGAAATGAATACAATTAGTTTCTTAGTACTTCGAAACACAGCGGTCGCAGGTATTTTTTTGGCTCATCGGGGAGGTGAGAATGAGCTAATTGTTGGTCTTGATTATACCGTTCCTGAGTATCGTGATTATAAGAATGGGAAATTTGTACTTAGTCACCTAAAGGATATTTTTAAAAAAGAAGGATATTTTAGATTAATTGCTGGCGGAGGGCCATCACAACACAATAACTATTTGAAAAAACTTGGTTTTGAAGAGGGTAGTGATGGAATGTTTAATAAAGACCTCTAAAGTTTTATAGTATGGAACTTCTGATTAAAAATGGCACAATTATAAATGCAAATAGTACATCGGTGGCTGATGTGCTTTGCCGAGATAATAAGATAGTAGAAATAGGGGATGTATCAATAACTAATACTTCCGTTGATAGAATAATTGACGCAACTGGGTGTTACATAATTCCTGGGGGCATCGATCCCCATGTTCATATGTACCTGCCATCGCCTGCCGGATTTTCCTCAGATGATTTTTATTCAGGTAGCAAGGCTGCTCTTTTTGGAGGAACTACTTCCATAATTGATTTTGTTACACCTATAATGGGTGAAAGTCTTCAGGATGCGATTTCAAAACGCACCAAAGAATCTCAAAATTGTTTGACAAACTATTCATTTCATGTTAGTCCAATTGAGTGGAGATATACAATCGAAAATGAAATCGATAATTGTATCAGCAAAGGACTTCGTTCATTAAAAGTCTACATGGCATACAAAGATACAATCGGGCTTGATGATGAGGTATTATTGAAAGTTATGAAAGTTGTTGGCAATGCTGGAGGAATGGTTACAGTACATTGTGAGTTAGGTGATGAAATAGAAATATTGAGAAATAAGTATATTACTGAAAACTGTTTAACCCCTGAATTTCATCCACTTTCACGCCCTTCTAAACTTGAAGCCAAAGCAGTTGAAAAAGCAATTAATTTTGCCAAAGAAGCACAATGCCCAATTTATATAGTTCATGTCTCCACAAAAGAATCACTTGAATATATCAGGGAAGCGCAAAAAAAAGGTCAGGCGGTTTTTGCAGAAACTTGTCCTCAATATTTAATTCTTGACGATTCAAAATATATTGGTGATTTTGAAAAAACAGCACCATTTGTAATGAGTCCACCCTTGCGTAAAAAAGAAGACATTGATGCTTTATGGGATGCTATTTCTGATGGAACTATTCAAACTGTTGGTACCGACCATTGTCCATTTAACCTTAATCAGAAAGAAAAGGGGAGATTAGATTTTAGAAAAATCCCCAATGGTTCTGGAGGAGTGGAGCATCGTCTTTCCCTACTTTTTACTTACGGGGTACTCCAGGGTAAAATCTCAATAAATCAGTTTGTAGCTTTAACATCAACTAATGCAGCTAAACTTTTTGGAATCTATCCTGAAAAAGGTATTATTGAAGTTGGCTCAGATGCTGATTTGGTTGTTTGGAATCCAAAAATAGAAAATATAATTTCAGCCAGTACCCACCATCAAAATTGTGATAATAATATTTATGAGGGTATAAAAACTATCGGATCACCAAGATATATTATTAAAAGTGGTCAAGTAGTTGTTGAGAATGGTTTGATGATTTATACTCCGTTTAAAGGCCAGCTTATTGTAAGAAAATAGTTTTACTATCTTTCTTTATAAAACTGGAAGTATAAAGTAAGTGCATAAATATCAAGCAATACACCTTTATTGTTATTATATTTGTCAATACTAACATGTTGAATTCCATTAAAAAAATATCAAAATGAAAAAAATATCCTTTATCCTAGGTTTATTCCTGGTTGTTGGTGTTGTTATGTCAATTCAAGCTCAGAATACTCAGGTTGATAAAAATAACCCTGCTGAGTATCCAATATGGATCGAAATGATGCAGGATCAAAATGCAAATTTTTATGAAACTGTTGATGCATTTAATACCTATTGGGAGAACAAACCCGATAGAAAAGGCAGTGGTTACAATCCCTTTAAAAGATGGGAAT
The DNA here is from genome assembly GCA_937912115.1 of uncultured Bacteroidota bacterium. Lineage (GTDB taxonomy): Bacteria > Bacteroidota > Bacteroidia > Bacteroidales > F082. The sequence goes on from CALDOI010000091.1 coordinate 15,321, forward strand.
GGTACATGAAGCATAAAATAAATCCCGATGGATCTCGAAGGCCCTTAGGTTTGGATGCTCACTTATATAATAATTTTGTTAATAATCAGAAGAATACAGATGTTTTTGAGGGCGACTGGAATAATATTGGCCCAATACAACTACCATCATCACCCTATAGTTTCTGGGGCAACGGACGAATTAATGCCATCGCTTTTCACCCAACAAATGCTGATATAATTTACATAGGAGCACCTGCTGGTGGATTATGGAGATCGGATGACGGAGGTCAAAATTGGATAGTATTAACTGATAATCAGCCCACACTTGGAGTGTCTTCCATAGTTGTTGATTATTCGAATCCAGATATTATTTATATTGGAACAGGTGATCGTGATGCAGGTGATGCTGAAGGCTTGGGTGTTTATAAAAGTACAGATGGAGGAATTACTTTTTATCCAATAATTGACGAAATGGGATCTTCCACAGTTGGTAGAATGATAATTCATCCATCTAACCCACAGATAATTTATGCAGCCACAAGTTCAGGAATATATAAGTCGATTGACGGAGGGAACCAATGGAACAAAACGCAAACCGGAAACATAAAGGAAATAGTTTTTAACCCCGGCAATCCTGATATAATTTATGCATCAGGTATAGGTAATTTTTATAAGTCAACAAATGCAGGTGATACATTCGCTGAGATCACCAATGGAATCACAACTTCGGCATCCCGAGGAGTTATTGATGTAAGTGCCGCAAATCCTAATTATGTATACTTTTTTACAACCAGCAGTAGTGCTTATATTGGAACATATTTAAGTGTGGATAACGGAGATAGTTTTACTCTTCAGTCCGACTCACCCAATGTTATGGGCTGGTCTTGTAACGGTGGAGCCGGAGGACAAGCTTGGTACGATCTTGATATAGCCGTTGATCCCACAAACGAAAATGTTATTTATGCAGGAGGTATTAACTGTTGGAAATCTATCGATGCTGGTCAAAACTGGACAATGGTTAGTAATCAAACAGGGGAGTGTGGTGCTTATCCTGTACATGCCGATTTGCATGTGCTTGAATGGAATCCTCTAAATAATAATCTATACGTTGGTAACGATGGAGGAATTTGGTTTACCGATAGCGATGGTACAACATGGAATAGGATAACAAATGGATTAGCGATTGGTCAGCAATATAAACTAGGACAGAGCAAGCTTCTGCAAAATCACGTAACAACAGGCTATCAGGATAATGGAATATCAATTTTTCATACTGATACCTGGATACAATCGGATATGTATGCCGATGGTATGGAAGCCGAGATGGATAACCATGATACAACTTTAAGTTATGGCTGTATGCAGTACGGACGTATGTTTCGTATGGTAAACGATAAAGCTGACAACCTTATTGCCGGACAGGGAGTAGGAGGAATTAATGAACAGGGAAATTGGATAACTCCATTTTGTCAGCATGAAACCAATCCCGAAGTTATGTTTGCCGGTTATCAAAACCTATGGCGGACTACAAATTTGCAGCAAGCATCACCAACATGGGTTAAGATATCTTCCAATGTAGGGTCAGGTTCGGTAACCGTAGTTGAACATTCACCGGCTGATGGTAATCTTTTTTACTATGTTACATCGGGTAATAGTTTAATTAAGTCGGAGAATATTATGGATGTCGTTCCGGTATATACTAATCTTCAGAGTATGTTACCAGGATCAGGTACTATAAGTGATATCGAGGCTCATCCATGGGATGCTAATATAGTTTATATAACGCGTGGAACTGATATTTTTAAATCGATAAATCAGGGATTGAGTTGGGAAAATATTACTGGAGGCCTTCCAAACATGAGCATAAATGATGTTGCTTTTTATAATCGTAATAACGTTGAAGGCCTTTATGTTGCAACAAATATTGGTGTTTTCTTTAAGGATGAATTTATGGCCGATTGGTTTATGTTCTCGGATAACCTTCCCGCTGCAATTCTGGTTACTGAATTAGAGATATATCACGATCTTATTGATCCGACAATGGACAGAGTAAGAGCTTCCTCTTATGGTCGTGGTTTATGGGGATCTCCAACATATTATTATTCACCAACTGCCAATTTTGAAGCAAGCGAAACAAATATTCCTGCAGGATGTGCTATTGACTTTTTCGACTTATCTCAAGGATATCCACAAAGTTGGTTATGGACATTTGAAGGAGGAACACCCTCCACATCAACGGAATCGAATCCCACAGGTGTGATATTTGAAAATGAAGGCAGTTACGAAGTATCTTTAACTGTTGCCAATCCTGATGGCAGTGATACAAAAATAGTTACTGGATACATCACTGTTGTGCAAGGATTGCTGCCATCAGTTGCTTTTACAGCACACAAAACTTCTCAATGCTCAAATGCCTCAATTTTTCTTTATGATGAATCAGAGGGTTGCCCTATGGGATGGCAATGGTCGTTTAGCCCCAATAATGTAACTTATTTGGAAGGAACCAGCCAAACATCACAAAATCCGGTTGTGTCATTTAATGAAGTTGGATCCTATTCAGTAACACTTACCGTTTCAAATTCTTCAGGACAAAGTCAGTTGGTTAAGGATGACTATTTATTCATTGGAGGTGAACTACTTCCATTCTCAGAGGACTTTAATGGGGAAAGCTTTGAAACCATGGGTTGGGAAATTGAAAATCCTGATCAAAGTATTACATGGGGATTAACCGATGCTGAAACACCTTTGGGTATTATTGAAGGCGTTAGCTGGATTAATAATTTCAATTATTCCAACATGGGAGCCCATGATTATATGATTTCACCCATTATGAACTTTACTGGTTTTAGTAATATTTATATGACATTTGAGTATGCTTACGCAGAAAGATATTCTCCAAGTGACTCTTTAATTGTAGGTGTTTCGGATGATTGTGGCAATACATGGACAGTTGTTTATGCAAATGGACCGAATGGGGAAGGTATATTCGCAACGGCAGAGCCAACAATGAATTCCTTCGAACCTCAAAGTTCATCAGACTGGTGCGTTGCCGGTTATGGACCATCTTGTCCGATAATCGACCTAAGTACATGGGCAGGGAGTGCAAATATGAAAATCAGATTTGAATCCTACTCAAGATATGGCAACAATTTATATATCAACAAAGTAGATATCAGTAATTCAGTTGGGTTGTTTGAAAATATATCTAAAACTGATGATGGGTTTTTAATTCATCCAAATCCTGCAACTAAACAAGTTAGCATTCTTGTAAAAGAAAAAGGGAATTACCAGATTGAGTTATTGGATACACATGGCCGCACAATAATTTCTGATAAAATTGTTGAGGACAAAATTATGCTTGATATTAGTAATCTAAAACAGGGTATTTATTTTATTAGAGTTAGATCAGAGACCTTATCGAATACTCGGAAGTTAATTGTTAAATAGAATTTCTTATATCCATAAAAAAAGGGGGACAGACTTATTAAGTTTATTCCCCCCTGTTTTGTGCGCGACGTGAACGCACTGAAAAACTACTTCTGAATATCAATATA
>CALDOI010000092.1 GCA_937912115.1 uncultured Bacteroidota bacterium
GCTTAAAACACAAAGTTATACACAAGTCCCTTCACGCTGGCTTACCCGACAGACTTGCGCTATTTACGTACAAATGCATTATAATCAATCAGTATAATAATCTTTTACAAAATTATTGTCTTCAATGGGTGGGCGAACATAGTTATCATCAATAACCCGAGATTCAAGTTTTACCTTGGAATAAGGAATTTCTTTGTAATCAATTTTACTTAACAAATGACGTATGGTATTTAATCTGGCCTTCTTTTTATCGTCAGCTGGTACATCATACCATGGAGAAATTTTTGTATCAGTATAATCAAACATTGTGTCTTTTGCTTTGGAATACTCAACCCAAAGTTCACGCGACTTCAAGTCCATATCACTTAATTTCCAGCGCTTTGCAGGATTTTTAAGTCTCGCTTGAAAACGTTTTTCCTGTTCTTCGGCACTTACCGAAAACCAATACTTTATCAGGATTATGCCTGAGCGGATTAGCATTTGCTCAAAATTCGGACACGACCTTAAGAACTCCCAATACTCATCTTTTGAACAAAACCCCATAACCTGCTCAACCCCTGCCCTGTTATACCACGATCTATCAAACAGCACCATCTCGCCAGCTGCAGGTAAATGAGCCACATATCTTTGAAAATACCATTGTGTTTTTTCTTTTTCGGTAGGTGTACCAAGTGCTTCAATCCTACATATCCTGGGATTTAACGACTCGGTAATTCGTTTAATCACACCACCTTTTCCGGCTGCATCACGTCCCTCAAAAATTACAACAACCTTTAATCCTTTTAACTTTATCCATTCCTGAAGATTAACGAGCTCTTCCTGTAATTTTTCAAGATCATGAGAATAAACTTCATCCTTTAGTTTTCCATCTTTACCGATAACTGATTTATCCTTTTTCTTAGACATGGCTATTATCTATTTATTGGCTGATTAAATTTGTTTAGAATTATCAGATATAAAACCCGATATTCCTCCGTTTGTTGGAAACTGGAAAATCCTTAAATCAAACTCGGGGATAACTGCTAATATGTGATCAAAAATATCAGCTTGAATATCTTCATATTTAGCCCATTCAATGGTAGTTGCAAATACATAGATTTGTATTGGAATTCCCTTTTCACTTGGTTGTAATTGACGGACTAGAAAAGTCATATTATTATTAATATCCTCTCTTCTTCTTAAATATGCCTTTAAGTATTCTCTAAATACCCCAATATTTGTTTGCCTACGACCATTAACCAGTATGGATGGATTGATTTTATGTTCGGAATTAAAACTATCTATTTCTTCCTCTTTAAGTTCAATGTACTTTGTAATGGCATCAATTTCACGAAACTTATCAAGCATCTGCTTATCACAAAATTTAACGCTAGCCATATCAATATTAATGGAACGTTTAATTCTTCTTCCCCCCGACTCTTCCATACCTCTCCAATTCTGAAACGAATCGGAGATTAAACTGTAAGTTGGCAATGTAACTATTGTTTTGTCAAAATTCTGAACTTTAACTGTGGTTAGATTTATTTCCAAAACCGTTCCATCGGCACCATATTTTGGCATAGTAATCCAGTCGCCGATGGCAATCATTTTATTGAATATCAACTGTAATCCGCCAACAAACCCAAGTATCGGATCTCTAAAAATCAACATTAAAACAGCTGATAAAGTACCCATTCCAAGGAGAAGGGAACTCAAATCTTTATTAAATACAAACCCAATAACCCCCAATAATGCAAGTATATAAACTAATATTTTGAGAACCTGAATAATACCAGATATAGGATGATCCTTAGCAATATGGAATCGATTATAATAATCATTTATTGTTGAAAGCATGCTTTCGAAAATAAGTGAAGCTATAATGTAGAAAAATATTGTAGTTAATTTTTCTACAAAATCTGACACTTTAGCATGTATAAACAAATCACTATCAACAGAGTAATAAATAAGCAAAGCCGGAACAAGCAATGCAATGCGAATAAAAAACCGATTCTTAATTAGCAAGTCATCGAAATGAGTCTTTGAATGCAAGGTAAATGGGTGTACAATTTTCCTTAAAACAAGAGCAGTAACTCTATGAATTACAATGGCCAATATTATCAGAAAAAAATATGCTAATACCTGATAGATAATTAGAGCAGCATTTTCAGAAGCTCCGAAACTTTCAAGAAATTTTGGAATAACTTTATCAAATTCATTAAGTGTCATTACATTTTTAACCTAGGTAGTTATTATAGCTTTTTAAAAGCATCTATATAGCTTTTACGGATAAAATCTAGTTTATCAATATTTCTGTTTTTATCATAAATCCTTACAAAGTCAATAATTCCGTTGGCATTATAAACACTTGTTTGTGCACCATCAAAATCTAAATCCTCAATATTATATCGGATACTTTTTGTAATTCTTTCAAAAATATTCCAATCAGGGTAATGTAATACTTGAACATAGAAGAATTCCTTTACATCCATATCCTCATAAACACCATCACTTATTTTATTCATGGTAAAGAACTTCCTAATTTTTATTATGCTTTCGTATGGAGCAATTTTTCTGGTTTTTTCAAAGTCGATCCCAACATCTACAAAGTGCTCAATAACTTCGGCTATCATATTATATGTAAGCCCTTTAAACCGAATAATACATACGGGATTATTCTTAAGAATGATGGTGCCTGGTGCAGCATCGAAGGGTATGCTATAAACTTTTTTTACTTTTTGAATAGCCCTGATAATTTGTTCATCAGGATATATAAGCTTTGTTACAGCAAATAATGATTCTGGTTCCAGATAGTCGGGTGTAGTAGTGCCATGATAACCAGGGTAAGGAAGAAATGATTCAAGGATCAGTGCCTTGCTGTGAGTTTCGTTTTCTACAGATGCCAGTTTCTCACCTTTAACAATTGTACCTACTGATCGAATAATGTCATTGCTCATAATAGTGTTATATTTTAGTTGGATAATGTGCTAAAATAAAAATAAATTACAATTCAAATACTATTTCTTTTAAATAGCACGAAAAATTCTCGTCCTCTTCTTGGTTTAATTGAGTTGTATGCTGTTTCAAATATTTCAAATTTAAAATACTTCTTAAACAGACTAACATACTCATCCTTACTCCCTCCAAAAGGAGGCCCCTCGAACTCAAATTCGTGATTAAATAATAGGCCGACCAAGCTACCATCAATATTTAATTTTTTATGAATGCTACAAGCATAATCAACTCTTTGCGCTGGCAATAGGGAGCTAAAAAAGGTTTGCTCCACTATTAAGTCGTAGGTGTTGTTATGACTAAAAAAATCCTGATTATATATCTGGTTATCGGGAAACCACGGGCATCTCAACTTAAACTCAGAGATAGCTTCTTTTGAAAAATCCAGAATAAAAGTATTATGAAAACCTTGTTTATAAAGATATTCAGCTTCCCAGGCTTTTCCAGCACCCGGTACTAAAATTTTCATATCCTTATTTGCAAGTTGGTCGAAATATTCTTTTAGCGGAGTTGACACCCCCCTGGTATCCCAACCAGTTTTTTTCGAGTAATATAGGTCATCCCAGTAATGGTTAGAGAATGTCATAATAAACTAATAATTGTAGTTAGATTCCTTTATTCTTCAGATTTGAACATTGGATCCCATGGTGGTAATAATATTGGTTTTTGGTCAAGTATTTTAAGAATATCCTTGTTAATATACTTGCTGTGAATAATTACACGGAACATATATTCATCAAACCAACGATCGGTCATTGTAAGATATCCTTTATGGCCTTTATCAGCTCCCCAGCTATTTTCCAATAACCACTTATCAATAGTGCCATCGGGAAGTATATTTACTCCAACAAGAGCCATTCCGTGAGTTGAACCACTTTCGAAAGTAACTATACGCTGTTTCTTATCCATACTAAAGTCAACACCCATTAAATCATTGTAATTGTAATTATTTAGATCGAGCACTCCACTTTCAGAATTAAGTTGCTTACCTACATCACATGAAAAATACATTGCTTCATTTCCGAGTATCGATTGCTTGGCAAATTCTTTTATCTTATCATTTGGTAAATTAATATACTTCCAGTTTCCTCCTTCAACAAGGTTTCGGTCATATTGAATTTCATATAACTTATTATACTCTTTTGCAGGATCGTTCATAAACATCACATATTCCTGTAAATCAATCCCAATAAGCTCATTATAAAATTGTTTTGGAGTATATGTAACAGCATCGCTTATTTTTCCATCTTTATTCTCATGCTGCCAAATAAATTCTATTGGTGGTTCACCCAGACTAAGAACAAGAATTCTATAAATCTCTTTGAGCATATCCATTTTTGCCAACTGTTTAGCCTCGTCACTCATTCTGGAAGTTGCAAGAGTTCTCATTTTGAGCCCATCTTCCCTTAGTTTTCTACGAAGTAATTTTGACATCATGGCTGTTTTCTCACTCTGATAAGTATCGGGCATTGCCTCAGCAGGAACCAATCCATATTTCATGATATTGTCGGCAAAGGTTGTCCATTGCCCGCCATCACCAATTGGGTTTTTAAATAACCACTCTACTTCTCTATCGTCGAGAGGCTTATTTGCAGTAACTCTGGCAATTTCCAAAAACAAATTAGCTTTTTCAAACTGATCCCAAAAGAAGTTATAGGTTTGCGAAAACTCGAAATTATTCAAGTTATATTTTTCCTGTACTAGAGGTCGTATTGTGTTTAGTCCGGTATAAAGCCAACATCTTCCTGAAGACTTTTGATTTGTAATTCCGCTAACTTTTACTTTGTTTGAAAAAAAGTGGTTTATTGCTCCATCGCTTTCGCGTGATTCGGCCAGTTTTTTAATATCATTATTAGAAACGGCATTTAACATAGCAACATTTGTTGGAGTATCTTCGAAAGAAGCTCTGATGTTACTTATATCTTTTTCACTTAATTTACCCGACAAGTCTTGCGCATTTATACTCAATGAACATATTGCAATTATTGAAATTGCCAGTAATGTAGTTTTCTTCATTTATCTATTGTTTTTCTGATTAACCTTTCATTTTGCAACTATACCCCATATTGCTCAAAAGCTCAGCTACCTTGAGTTTAAAATCACCTTGAATTATAATCTCTCCATCTTTAACTGAACCGCCTACACCACATTTCGATTTAAGTTGTTTACCCAGTTCCTTTAGATCAACCTCTTTACCGAGAAATCCGGTTACAAGGGTTACCTTTTTACCCCTACGTTGTTTTTTATCAAGGCTGACGTATAATTTTTGAGCCTTAGTTTCCAGAGTATCAAACTCCTCCTCTTTTTCGTCCCAATCGTTAAAATCAGGATTTGTTGAGTATACTATTTTCGAGTTCTTAAACTTTGCTGACATTTTGATTAATTATAATTTTCAAAGATAATGGGTTTATTTTTATTTCAAGTTCCTTGCCAAAACTAATGGCTTCACCGTCGATATTAACATTCCCCTCACTTGCTCTTTGTATTTTTAGACCTTGGGCTTTCACAATCTGAACTAATGGTGATGCATCTACCATTTTCAACAATAATAAATTAGCAATATGAGGTATTCTAAATATCGAGGGTTTTTCAATTATGCAAACATCGAGTAGCCCATCCTGAATCTTAGCATTCGGAGCAATTGTTGTATTATATCCAAATTGGTTTGAGTTTGCAAAAGCAACAAATAGAGCCTTTTTCTCAATTATCTGCCCATCATAAAAAATAAGTTTGTATTCCAAGGGTTTATATTTTAGATACTCGTTCGCTACCTGTTTAAAGTATCCAATAAATCCTCTTTGTTTTCCCTGGGCAAACTTTTCAGCAATAAGAGCGTCAAAACCAACTCCTGCAATACTTACAAACACCTTGTCATTTATTGAGCCAGTATCAATTACAGAAGTATTTTGCAAATTAATTAAGTCAATCGCTTTTTCAATATTACGAGATATCCCAAGATGCCTTGCAAGACCATTTCCCGAACCAAGAGGAACAATCCCCAATATTGCATCGCTATTAATCATTTGTGAAGCCACCTCATTTACGGTACCATCACCACCAACAGCTACTATTATTTCAATACCATCGGCAACTGCACTTTTACTCAGACTCACTGCGTGATTAGCTGATTTAGTGTATTCAACCTTAACATCAAACTCTTTGTGGTTAATGCCTGATTCAATTGCTTTGGAGATACGTACTGTATTTTTTTTTACTGAATTAGGATTTATTATAAAAAGAATTCGTTTCATTTAAAGGGTGTTTATTCCACATTTACCAATCATCAAACTCTTCTATTTACCAATAACAACTTTTACTGACCTAACTTTTTCCTCAGCCGATTCACCACTTTCATCCTTAACATTGTAAGTTACTGTATAATCGCCAACTATGACAACATCCACATTATTCTGTACAATAATTGAATTAGTCAGATCAACTGTATCGCCTGCTGCAGAAATATCATAAGCTGTTGCTCCCATATCTATATATGGGATATCTTGCGCCCAATACATTGGATTCAATCCAAGAACAACTATAACAGGAACAATTCCATCACCTGAACTTTCCTCTTTTTTACATGATGTAATAACTAATATTGAGAGTATTATTAATATTGTTGAAATAAGAAATATTTTCTTCATAATTATTTGCATTGTGTTTTCTTTCAAACGCAAATTTATACATTTTAGTTTGCTTAATTACATTTGGAAAATGTATTACTCTCTCAGTATTTATAATAAACCGCAATCAACACAGGTGTTGCTAAAGCAAATAATCCTTATGTAAATCCGGTAATTGATAATATATACTACATTATTTCAAGGGTTAGCCCTTCATTGCAAATCCTACATTCATCTCGTCTTCCATCCATTTCACCGGCCTATCTCTGTCTCACTTGCTCCTCCTCAAAATTTCTCATCTTCATATTTCAATATGATGAATTGTAAAATTTATCCTATCTTTATACTCAGAAATCAACAAACTTAAAAATGAACATTACCCCCCCCCAATAAGTTAACTGGCTTATTTGCTGCTTGTTCACTGAAATACACACTATTGTTTTTCGAGAGTTTGAATAAGTTTGTAATACAATCGTAGCATTCCAACTGAAGCCAATTTCCAGATAATATAAAAATAATCCGTAATTTTGAAAATATACAACAATGAAAAATACATACATAACATCTTTTTTTGCATTTCTATTTACTGGAATAACAAGTGCTTTGCTTTCACAAGACTTAACATTTACTGAGAACATTGGTCTTCCTGATCAAAATGGAGCTTTTGGATATGAGATTGCTTATGCCAATCAAAAACTGTTTTACCATGGTCAAAATAAAATCCTGGTTTACAATGAAAGCGATCTTTCGTTTGATCAATCGATTGATTTAATTGAAACCAGAAATGAAGGTGGAAATGAAACTTATTACGAATACGGCAAGTACGCACCTCCATTTTTTAATTATTTTCTTAGTACACCGGCACGGAACTTATTCGCCGTTAATGAAGAACATAATAGAATATACACTATTACACCCTGGCTTGATTTAATCAGTATTGCATCAGATAACCCAAGCGGTTATACAACAATGGTTACAAAACCCCAAATTATTGAACATTTTAAAATTGCCAGTGGCAGGGTTGTTATAAAATATGACCCAGTGAACTATAGACTGTATTTATTACTTAGTGGCAGGGATAAAGATAACAGCGCTGGAAGCTTTCATATTACAGATTCCTATTTTGCCATATATAAAATTAAACCCATTGATGGCAGTATTGATGTCCTTCTATATGATGAGCTGAAAAGGGGATGCGATCCTATTTATTTTCCTGAGTGTGATGGGTATACATCAACTATTCAAACGTTTGAATACAACCAAAACCTAGGCAGCAATTCAATTTACGTAGCAAGAAGCAACAAACTCGAAGTTTGGGAGTTGCCAGCTCTACCAAATACTCCAACAATGCAATCTTACCAAATTCAGGAACAAAGAATAGGTAAAATGTTAGCAATAATGAAAGGAAGCTATCTCCATAAAATTGTTGCATTACCTTACTCCCTGCCAGATGAATCCCTTACTGTCAAAAACTTTTACACGATTGATGGGAATAACCCATCAGCTACATGGCATGCCATTGAATCACCAAATAGGCGAATTCTGGATGCTATTTTCCTGCCTGAAAATGATGTTCTGGCCATGACCTATGCGGATTTTGAGCTTGACATCAATCCTGATTACGAAAATTCCGATATAGCATTCTTTCAATACAGTTCCAATTCATACCATTTTGAACCGAGAACGGACTGGAATCTGGCAACAAATGGTTTCCCTCTAGTTGAATCAACAAATGAATACAACTATCCGTTTAAGATGATACTTGATGGGAACAACAGTTTTTTTCTGGGTAAAAAAAATGAAATTATCCGTGTTTCTTATAATGATACTGAACCTACTCAATACGAATCTGAACAGACCATGGTTACTTCAAAAGGTTTTTTTGTTAATGGTATTAAAACCCAGGCAGGAAACTATTTCACAAGCCTTACCCTGAATGGTTTCTACAGGCTAGACCCTCTGGATACAGTTCAAACAGGATTCCCGGTTTATCAATCTGTTTACAACCCAACCAATGGTTGCATCTATTTTTATAATACATTACAAACAGATCATTCAGGGCTTTTTGTTTACAATACTGTCACCAACCATGTAGACTCATATAAGGAGCTGAATTTCCCAATCGGGGATGTTGTTTACAATCCTTTTCAAGGACATATCCTGATTTCAAATAATAGCTCCGGGCAAATTAGAATCCTGAAACCTGATAACAATTTTGATACCGATCTTGTTATTGGCGGAGTTCAAAATATTGCACAATTGTATGTATCACCCAATGGTTTATTGTGCTTTTTATCCAATAGTAAAAGTATATTCACAAAAATGCATACCTATGATGCTACAGACTATACTGATATTAGGACCGAATCATTATTTGGTGATATAACCAAGCAAACCGCGAAAAACCTTAACGCTAACTTTTGTTATAATCCCTATAATCAAAAGATATATGCTACCATAACAAATACTCCTATTATAGATGATCCATACAACTCCATTCCGAATACTTGTAGCGGTCAGGACAGCTTCAATAAAAGTATTTTACTTTCCATCGACGACGGTGGAAATGTTAATATCGAAATTACTGAACCACAAATAAAGTTTGCTAAAGAAGTTATTTGTCCTGAATTGTTAGATCCACCTGCAAACTACCAGGGTGAATTGTATATATGCTCTGATCCTCTTATGTGGTTTGACTGTGCTACCGGCACTTTTGAAGAAATCGATTTTTCACCCGATGACAATGTGTATTTCAACGATATTGAGTACAGTCAGCATACAAACACTATCCTGGGTTTCTCAGACCAAACCATTTCGTACATTCCACCCACTCAGGGATACGCCAACGACAGGATTGCCAGGTACTATAAAATAGAAAGAAACGGACAAAATTCATATACAAAAACCGAGATAGGAAACAATGAAGGACAAATCGCTTCATTTTTTGTTAATCCATACAATGGGTTATTGTATGTACATACCAAATTCGATGTTGATAAATGGGGCAGCACTAAATCCCAATTATACCAGTATGATCCGGCCAACACTAGCAATACTCAAGTTGTGGACCTTGGTAATATCACAAGTTATTATGCTGAATTTGACCATTATGAAGATGCTCTCATAAATTTATTCAACTACAACCTAACCACCCCATTTATTAACCCGGCCACCAATAAAATCTATCTCCCCAACGGAGCACACTCAAATGTAAGTGTTGTGGAGTTTGAGGCTACTGAAATACTTAGCCTGAATCCTCCCGATCCTGAGGCTCCGGTTAATCCCGACCACAGTATAACCTGGCTCTCCATTCCACGGCACAACAGACCTTTACCCCCTTATGTAAACACACTCACCCAAACGGTGTTTGCACAAAGCAAAATAGATGGGGGATATGAAACATTTTTACTGGAACATAATTTTGTTGAGGCTGAACCAACAGGAATCATGGAAGCAACATGGGATGAACTTAACTATTGGGATATTGACCCGGAAATGATCAACACATACAGTATCAGGGGTTACAAACTCGACATTAAACAAAACCCACTTAACAACCACCCCTACATTACCCTTACCGGTGATGTACAGGACCCGGCAACATCCATCGAGCTATATTCGGGTAAAGAAAACTGGGTAGGCTATTTCCTATACCAGGAACAGGACATTTTTGACGCCCTGGGTATTACCGTCAACTACCTGAATCAAATAAAAACCCAGAACTGGTGTTGCACATTCCATGGCCCATATACCAGGCATCTTGAACCTGTAGCCATACTGGAGGGATGGGAATGTGATGACAGGGTACATAATATTAATTATGGTGATATGGTTGTATTGGAAACCGATTATGTACAAGAAGGCTATACCTTTTCATGGTTCAATCTTGGAGTAAAGCAAAGCAGTGAAGAAAAAGCAGATGCACAACAATTTAATTACCAGGAAGAGCTTGATTACACACCGGTTTATATTGAGCTGGATGGCACAAACAACCCGTTGGAAATAGGAGCTTTTGTGAACGATAGTTGCGTGGGAGCCTGTACCGTGAGGTCTGATGACACCCTAACCGGAATACTAGCATATATGGACAATACAAGTGGAGATAGTTTAACCTTTGAAAGCTGGTATGGTACAAAATCAACTAGTAATGTTAAGTTAACCGATTATATTGTGTTTAATCCCGATCACGGTAACTATGAAAAAAGGGTAATTAATCCACGTGAAGGACGTGATTATTATAAAGTTTCTTTCAGAAAGGATGATAAACCAATTATAGATATTCAATCCTGGATTTCAGATATCAGGATTTTTCCAAACCCAACTTCAAAACAGATTACCATTGAGTATAAGTTACTAAAAGAAGCGGATGTAAGAATTGAAACAAGGGATTTGTTAGGCAGAAGCCTTAAAACCATGAGCCATGGGATACAACCCGGGGGTCATTACAGTCAGAACTTTAAAACTTTGGATAATATGGGTATACCGCTAAAGTCCGGCATATATTTGCTTCACATGGTTGTTGCACATGAAACCATAACAAAAAAAATAGTCATAAACTAGTAACTATGCTGTCGTACTGAACGAAGTGAAGTATCTCCTATGAACAAAGATCCTTCCCTTCACTCAGGATGACGGCAAATATGGTAAACAATGAATTCTTTTTATAAAATAACATCCACTTTTATTATTCTGTTACTAGTCATGGTATCACTTGCCACCCAACTCACCGTAAAGCAAGACGGTACTGGTGACCACACTATCATACAAGAAGCCATAAACCAGGCAATAGAGGGAGACACTGTAATGGTTTGGCCCGGGACTTATATTGAAAACATTAATTTTTCAGGTAAAAACATTACTATTGCCAGCCTCAATCTAACTACGACTGATCCCATCTACAAGCATAATACTATCATTGATGGTAACCAAAATGGAACCTGTGTATTGGTGAACAATGGAGAAACCAATGCGATAATACATGGTTTTACAATTACCAATGGAAGCGGGTGGGAGCATACAGAAGGTATTTTTTACGGCGGTGGAATTTATGTAAGGAGTTACAACACTTTAAAAATTTTAAATTGTATTGTGACCAATAACCGGTCAGCATCAGCAGGAGGGGGAATTTGTACCGGAATGTATTCAGATTTACACCTGTCTGGAACCAGCATTTTTAACAACCATACTTATGGGCCAGGTGGTGGTTTATGTCTGGCTCATGAAACTACCTGTTCAACAGATCCTGATAATTTATGTAGTATTTATTCGAATTATGCTGAACGAGGTAGTGATGTACATAAAGCCTCATCCTTTCCATTAACCTTGTTTTTAGACTCTTGTACCGTTTTGAATCCTGATTCCTATTTCTTTTCTTCAATTGACCAATCAGGCTTTCAGAAAGACGATATCGCATTCAACATCAACCATGGCCTGTTATCACCCACTAATGCCAACCTTTATGTAAACCCTGTAACAGGAAATAACGAAAACAGTGGCCTTACTCCGGATGAAGCACTCCAAAGTATTGCCTGGGCCTACCATAAAATTGCTATAGATAGCACGGTACGTAATACCATTTATCTGTCCAATGGCCATTATTCCGATACGACAAATAATGAAAAGTTTCCATTGAATATCAGGCCTCATATAAATGTGGTTGGCGAAAGCCGCAATCATACTGTTTTGAATGGAAGGTTTAAAACAAAACTGATCAAGGGTAACAATGAGGTTTCAAACTACAGCTTTCGAAAAATGACCATAACAAGGGGGGATAAGCCATTGTATGCAACGTTTTACAGAGGATATGGTTATGGTTATATTTACGAACAAAACAATAATATTTCATTTGACAGTGTACTCTTTACAGATGCCTGGACCAACGCCAGAGGAGGTCTTATGCTCACACGTTGCGGAAATGTTACTATTAGTAACTGTGAATTCTCAAATCTAGAAGGCGGGGCAGGGTTGAGAGTTGGAAGTGATTACTACACCGATACAGTTTTTATAAACAATTGTTCTTTTCATCACAATATTCCGGATATTAACCACCCAGAACATAGAATTGGGCGAGGTTTTAGCAATACTGCCGGAGCAGCTATTATCACTAATAGTCTGTTCAATAATAATGGCAATTCAATGATAAATGTCTCGTATGGAGATGCATGGGTAGTGAATTGTACTTTTGCTGGTAATGCATCGGATACTACCACCAGTAATTGGATAGGCGATGCACACACATATATGTACAACTGTATAAGTTATAATGAAGGAGCCTTCCCTCTTAAAGTCTCCAATATCGAACACCAGACTATATCACAATTATATATTTACAACTCCCTTATTGAAGGTGCAGAAGAAAGCATTATTTCATGTGGACCTCCCTGGTGTGAAGTTATTTACGATGAATCAAATATAGATACCGACCCCCTCTTTTATGGTGGTGCCGAGTTCCCATATAACCTCTCCGATTACTCACCCTGCATTGATGCCGGCACACTGGATATACCGGATTGGATTGAGTTACCGGCTACCGATCTGGCAGGCAACCCCCGCATATGGAATGGTGCTATTGATATGGGGGCATACGAGTGGAATCCAACGGTAGGATATCCGGAGTTTCCGGAGTTCGTGGAAAAGAAAAACAAGCTACTCTCTGTTTATCCCAATCCTTTTGCGTATGAAACCACCATTACGGTTAAACAGCCTGAACACGGACATATTAAGCTTGAAGTGTATAACAACCTGGGGGTAAGGGTAAAGGTACTGATGGACAAGAATTCGATGCCGGGAACATCTGAAATAGCCTGGAGAGGTGAGGATGAGAACGGGAATCAATTACATCCTGGAAGCTACATAATTGTCTTACTAATTGAAAACAAGGAGGCTGAGAGTATTAAAATTATTAAAAAATAAAAATCACACATACTACAATATCAACAAACCGTGGTTAGTTTAAACATCGAACAAGCAAAGAAACTACAATAAAACAGTCTATTTTTGCAAATAGCAATTTATAAAATTAATTGTATCCTAAATAAATGACTAACCGAATTCTATTCATATCAATATTATTTATCCTTATTTCTGTGGGATTATTTGCACAAAAACCAATAAATAAGGATTACAAGTTTAGACCTCCCGTTGATATTCCAATTTATTTGTCAGGAACATTTGGAGAATTACGGTCAAATCACTTTCACTCAGGAATTGATATTAAAACACAAGGCACTGAAGGTAAGGCTGTAAAATCAATCGGAGATGGTTGGGTTAGTAGAATTAATATTTCTACCGGGGGTTATGGCAAGGCTATTTATATTACTCATTACAACGGTCTTGTATCAGTTTATGGTCACCTTCAACGATTTGAGGATTCAATTCAACAGATTGTGATTAAAAAACAATACTCCATAGAAAGCTTTACCACTCAGATGTTTTTCGAGAAAGATGAGCTACAGGTAAAAAAAGGTGAAAGAATAGCATATTCAGGAAATACCGGAGGATCGGATGGGCCTCACTTACATTTTGAAATTCGTGATGAGAGAACACAACATCCCTTAAACCCTTTGTTATTTAGCTCAATCAAAGTTAAGGATTACTACCGACCAAAAATAACTAAACTGGCAATTTACCCTGTTGATAAAAATGCAAAAATAAATGGAGCAAACGATACTGTTTACTACGAACTATCAGGCTGGGGAGTAGAACACAAAATTACAGGCAATCCTAAAATAACCGTTTCCGGAAGGGTTTCATTTGGAATCAGTACCTATGATTTAATGAATGATGTGTCCAATAAAAACGGAGTGTTTTCAACAAAGCTATATTATGACAGCTTGCTTATGTACGACCTCAACATGAGTAGTTTATCATTTAAAACAACGAGATTTGTGAATAGTTTGATAGATTATTCATACTACAAAAAAACTAAAACCAGAATTGTAAGAACGCAAATTGACACAAACAACATTCTCGATAATTATCAATCAATAATAAACAACGGAATAATAGAGTTTAATGACACTCTCTTTCATAAAATGAGATATGAAGTAAGAGATGCATATAACAATGTAGCAGAACTTAGTTTTAAGGTTAAAGGAAATACCTCTGGTAGCAGCAATGAAGTGCCTGATGTTGTAATAAATACATCAACGGGAAAGTATTTCTTGAATACTAAAAAGAATTTTATCTCGGAGGATAGTATTAAGGCCGATTTTGAATCCTATAGTTTCTATCAATCTTTATTTTTTCATTTTGAGACACTGAATGGCGACAGTTCTTCATATTCAAACATCTATAAGTTACACAATCAATACACTCCTGTTCACAAAAATTTTAATCTTAGCATTATTCCTGACTCCATTTCTTCCGCTTTAAGCGACAAAGTTTATATTGCATACTCCCATGATAATTTGGAATATTCATTTATGCCAACTTATAAGGAAGCTAAAACCCTAAAAACCAAATCCCGGTTATTGGGATACTACAAAGTGATGTTGGATACAATAGCCCCAATTATTACTGAGCAAAACTTTAAAGAAGGCAAAATCATTAGCAATCAGAAAAATCTTAAAATAGAAATTACAGATGAACAAACAGGAATCAATACATATAGAGCAACACTAAACGATGCATGGATATTAATGGAATACGATCCTAAGAAGAGTCTGCTCACATATAGTTTTGATGACAAGATTATTGAAGGAAAAAATGCTTTTTATCTGATTGTTGAAGATGGGCTTGGAAACAAAAGTGAATACAGTTGTGATATTATTTTTTGATGTGTATAAATAACTATATGTACACCTCAAATTATTTATTAAAAAAACTGGAGTAAATCTAAAAATTAAACTGTGCCAAAAACTGCAATCTGTTAGCATCCCCATTTTGATTATCTTGTACGTAAAGTTTTCCATAATTATATTCAACTCCAAAATTTAGTCGTTTAAAAGGTGAATAAAATAAGTTTGCCAATGCGTAGTAACTATATCTGAAATCAGTTGTAGGAAGCAATGGAGTTTTTTCAAGTTCTATGTAACTAAAAATAAAATTTGAGCTAAACTTATTATTCCAGTAATGCGTATAGGATATGAAACCACCTATGCTGTTCAGCATTACTAATTTATTTGTATTTAAGTCAGGTACACCATTATAACCACCTCCTGAAAGATCATCAATAAAGTTTGACACTCCCTTACCAGCAATAAAGAAAAGATTAACATGGTCTTGTTTACATGTATTAATAATTGCAGAAAAGGCTCCTCCATATCCAAAATCTTTTTTCTCAACACTATCAGCATTAAAATATCTGGTAATATCAAGCATTCCACTAAGTGTTACTATGCCCCAGTCACCTTTTTTATTTATGTTTCCAACTAAAGTAGGGATTGCGATAAATGATTTCAAATTTTTTGTAAATGGCCTTATATCTGAACCTCGCATCTCTATTGCAAGAATATAACTCCAGTTTTTTCCAATTTCGTTTGAATACCTAATCATTGGATTTCGAAGTGTGGTTGAACTATTGGGACCTTCAAAATCAACAGTTGCAGGTACAACATCTGGATTACCAAAAGTTGTGTTAGTTTGTCCCAATAATATATGGCCGAGTTCTAAATATGCTTCCCTAAGATGGAAATATGATTCAACACCCGTGTTGCCCGTGTAAAAATCTCCTGAAACAAAACCGTTAAGGTTACCCCATGGTGTTTCATAATCAATATTGAAGCTTAATCTTGATTGTCGGGCAGTCAAATGAAACCGCAAAATATTTTCATATGGGTTTGGATTTATTGGTATTTCAGATGTTGTAAAATCATCATAATTATCCAAACCATTAAAATCACATATGGCATTTAGGTTTACAAAACCAGTAAATCCGTATGATAGTTTTTTCACTTTTGTTGAATCTTCCTGTGCTATAAGTCCAAAAATGATTGCCGTAAATGCTAAAATTAAAATGTATTTTTTCATGATAATAGTTTTTAGGACACTATTCTATTCATAGTATTATGGTATAACAATGTTATATCAAAAATAACTTATTTAATTAGATTGTAGAAAAATTACTCAGAAAATCGTTTGTAAAATATCAGTTGACAGAAAAATGTAATACATTTGAACAGCTATTACTACTAAAATTTGATATAATCATCGAAGTTTTCATTCATAATCCAATGTAGGTGATTAGCCAGTTTAATATAAAGAATTATTAACCAATAATTAAATCGATGGGAAAAGCTAAAAAATTAGGATTAGTTGGAGCAATATTTTTAATTGTTTCAAGCCTTGCAGGTAGTGGTGTAATTGCCTTACCACAACAACTCGCACAAACAGGTTCGATAACACTTATATCGTTTATACTGGTAACATTCGGTGCGCTTTTTTTAACATTGGTGTATGTAAAAGCAGGCACTATGTTTGATGACCCCAGTCCTACTGCTCTTGCAACATACGTCAATCCAATACTTGGTGCCAAAAGTGGTTTCTTTTATGTTTACGGAAACCTTATTTCCAACGTATCAATTCTTATTGCCGGACTAGGATATCTTGAGATGTTTGTTCCGGGATTAGAAAATTCCTTTTTCCTCGGAATAACAGTGATTATCCTGATTTGGGTATTTATTTTTATGTCGTTAAGAGGTGTTGGCATTATTACTAAAATTGTTTCCATAACTGTAACTTTACTTTTACTTTCAGTGATAACTACTGCGGTTGTAGGCTGGGTAGATTTTGATATTGCAATATTCCAAAGCAACTGGAATGTGTCAGGAAAGCCTGAAGGAATGGCAATTATGTCAGGATTTGCGGTATTGATATTTGCCTTTGTTGGTGTTGAGAGTGTTGCTACTAACAATGCCTTAATCGAAAATCCAAAAAAGATTGTACCTCTCGCAACAATCATAGGTTTTATCATTGTTGCTGTAATTTATATTGCATCAACAACAGTTATCGAAGGAATGTTTAAAGCTGAAGAAATTCAAAATGCACCGGCATCCTTTGCCTTGTCAATCCAAAAGATTTTTGATTCAAAGTATGCGGGTGAGGTAGTTTCCATTCTTATGGCAATTGCATGTTTGGCCAGTTTCCTAGTTTGGAACCTTTCATCGGCTAGTGCTGCCAAAACCAGTGCCGACAATGGTTTCTTGCCAAAAGCTTATTCATATACAAATAAGCATGGTATTAATAGCAAGGGACTTATAATTAACGGAATAATTATGACAATCCTTGAAGTTATCCTCATGCTCATGGGATCTAATGTTGCAGCCGCTTTCAACATAACAGTAACTTTATCGGTATTGCTATTGTTATTCCCATATTTCTGGTCGGGCATAGCTTTACTTAAAAAGGATATGGAATCAGGTAAAGGAAGTATCTTCAATAAAATAATTGTTGGAATATCTTCAATATTTATAATCTCGGCATTTGTATCTGCCACTCTCGATGAGTTATGGCTGGTAATTGTTCTAGTGTTAATTATACTTGCCGTGTATTCAATAAAACTTAGCAAGAAAGAGGTGTAAATTAAATATAAAGTAACTAATTAGTGTCAGTAAAAGCAAATAGTTTTATTTAAAAATCAGATATCTCCCTAGTGACTTTGTGTCGCACTTTGTGTTCCTTAGTGGTAAAAAAAATAACCACAAAGGAGCACAAAGGATTTCACAAAGAAAACACAAAGGAAAAAATTTTAATAGAAACTCCATTGTTATAGGATTTCATCACATTGATTAGTTACGATATAAAATATTAATCAAAATAAAAAATAGAAAACCATGAAAGCTACTAAACACGAATGGCCGGTTCTTATAGTTTCCGGACAATTTCACGAAGCCTCAGACGAAGGTTTTAGATTAAACGAATTAGTGAGTGAACTTGAGGAAGTTCAGTATTGCAGTGTAATACCTTCCTTTACTTATGAAGATGCACAGGAGATTTTTATGTCGAGAGCAGATATTGGTGCTGTTGTTGTTGACTGGGACCTTCCCGATGAAGATCCTGATGAATTTATGTATGCTCCTGAACTTATTAGTATGATAAGATCACGAAATAAAACAATTCCAATACTTCTGTTGACAGATAGACTTGACATGGAAGCGATTCCCGTTGATGTACTTAAAGCAATTAATGGCTATTTATGGAAAACTGCCGATACAATTGAGTTTTTAGCTGGCCGCATCGAAATGCACATGCTTAAATACATAAAAACCGTATACCCAAAATTCTTTGGTGCATTGGTTAAATATTCTGAAGAGTACAAATATGCATGGCA
>CALDOI010000093.1 GCA_937912115.1 uncultured Bacteroidota bacterium
ACCCATATTCGCATAGAATAATCAGAAGCTCCAAGTACATTTACTCTTCCAACTCCCTTAATTCTAGAAAGCTGGTCTTTTATGTTGATAAGAGCATAGTTTCCAAGAAAATCCTGATCATATCTTCCATCGGATGTAAGTGTAACCAACATTAGGATATTTGGCAGTGATTTTTCGGTAGTTACACCAAACTTAGTAACTTCCGAGGGTAGCTTTGCGGAGGCTGCACTAACACGATTTTGCGAAAGCACTGTGCTCATATCAGGGTCGGTTCCAACAACAAAAGAAATATCAATCGACATTGATCCATCATTTGCATTTGTTGATTTCATGTAGATCATATTATCTACACCATTAATCTGCTGCTCCAGTGGTGTGGCAACTGATTCCTCTACTGTAATTGCATTAGCTCCGGTATAATTAGCTCTAACTTGTACAACAGGAGGGGTAAGGTTTGGGTATTGTTCTATTGGCAGATCAATAACCATTACAGCTCCTACAATAACTATAACAATGGCAATCACCATTGCAACAATAGGCCTGTGTACGAAAAAATTTCCTTTATTTTCAGACATAGAGATATAGTTTATTGTTTGTTTCCTTTACTTTCGAATTTGGTTATTTTAGGAATAACAGGCATGCCTGGACCCACCTTTTGAAGCGCGTCTATTACGATTTTTTCATTCGCTTTTAGTCCGCTTTTTACTACTCTGTAATCATTATATCTGGGACCCGTAACTATTTGGCGGTTTTCAACCATGTTACTATCCGATACAACATAAACTGAATGTGTGCCTTGCAATTCCATTATGCACCTATCAGGAATAATCAGAGCATTATTTATTTCATTCATCTTGGCTCTTACTTTTGCATATTGTCCCGGGCGAAGTAATTCGTCAGGATTAGGGAAAGAGGTTTGAATTAACAATGATCCGGTTTCAGGATTAACTTGCCTGTCGACGAAATTTACTTTACCCCTATGTTTAAAAATTGTTCCATCTGATAATATTAACTGAAGCTTTCCTTCCTTGTTTTCTTCTTTAATATAATCAGCATCAATATCTTGTTTTTCACTGGCAATAAACTGACGAGCAAGACCAAGATAATCTGATTCAACAAGGTAAAATTCAACATGAACAGTATCAATAGTTGAAACGGTATTAAGTATTACAGGGTTTGGATCCTGACCAACAAATTCGCCAACTTTTGCTTGTGTTTTACCAATTAATCCTTTAATGGGTGATTTTATCCAGCAATAGCTTAAGTTAATATTTGCAAGTCTAACACTAGATTTTACGGCTTCTACATTTGATGCTGCAGCATCATATTGAGCTTGTGCTGCATCAAGATCACTTTTACTAACAGCATTAATTTTTGCAAGAGGCTTAATTCTTCCCAGATCACTTTCTGCTTTAGCAAGTTCAGTTCGAGCTTCGGCTAGATTGCTCATTTCTCCGGCTACCTTTGCTTCCAAAGGATCAGGGTCTACAACATAAAGTAGTTGACTTTTTTTAACCCAAGTGCCTTCTTCAAAATGAATTTCATTTAAAAATCCGCTTACTCTTGCCCGAATAGGAATATCAAATTGTCCGTAAACCTGTCCAACAAAATCCTGATAAATTGGAACATCCTTTTGTATTACCTCAACCACAGGTATTTCAAGCATTGGAGGAGCTTGTTGTTTTTTTTCGCCGCACGAGCTTACTATTAGTAAAATTAGCACAATGCTCATCTTACTTAGAAAAGATGATAGATAATTCATAAGAGACGGTTTACAATAGTTTTAAAATATAATGTTTATACTAGCAAATGTAGCAAAATAACCTATACTATTTTTGCTCGGTGAAACTCCTTATTTTGATCAAAAAGATATCGATATGTGATGTGAGTTTTTCTTACTTTCCCCCCAATTTTTTCAACTAGTTTTATCATTCTTGGATTAAAATCGCCTATCCAGTTCATCTCAAGATCGGTGTAGTTTATACCTTTGGCAATTTCGTCTTCCATAAATACTATCATACCTTCTGCAATTCCTTTACCCTGAAACTCAGGAATTACTCCAAATATTAAACCCAACGATCGGGTGCAAATTTTTCTGACTTTAAGGTCATACAGAAATCGGAGTTTATTAATAATGTTGAAGTTACCGTTGAATTTCCTGGTTATCTGATATAAATCAGGAATCATTATAAAAAAGGCAATAGGTTTTTTATAATGAAAAGCAAAAATTATCAGCTTAGGGTCGATAATTTGCTTCATCGATTTGAATAGTGCTATAGACTGGGCGTGTGTTATAGGTTTAACACCAGGGAACTTATCCCATGCAGCATTAAAAACTTCCAGAAAATAGTTTGCGGTACTCTGTGGGTTTTTCTTATTGTGGAATTCGAATGAAATGGCGGGGTCTTTTTTTAAACTAGCTGCATATTTACTTATTACCGGATCGAGATTGCCTGCAGCAAAGTCAACGTGAAAAGTAAACTGATTAAAATAATTTTGAAAGCCATAATTCTCAAAAAGCTCATTGTAATAACTGTGATTATAGGGCATATTATACACAGGCTCAAAAAATCCATCCGACAGGCATCCCCAAAAAGTTTCTCGCGAACCAAAGTTTACTGGTCCGTCCATAGCTTCCATACC
>CALDOI010000094.1 GCA_937912115.1 uncultured Bacteroidota bacterium
GTGGGCACACATGGTTGGATACCAAAATAGAAATTGTCAATCCAAAGACAATGCAAAAATGCAGTCATGACGAAGTTGGTGAAATATGGATTAGTGGGCCAACTGTAGCTGCCGGTTATTGGAATAATCCCGAAGAAACAAAAAGGACCTTTAGTGCAATGATAGCCGGTTTGAAAGAGGGCCCATTTTTAAGAACCGGCGACCTGGGGTTTTTCCATGAAAAGGAATTATTTATCACAGGTCGAATAAAAGATTTGATAATTATTCGAGGAGTTAATTATTATCCAAATGATATTGAGTTTAGTATTCAGAATGCTATTCCCGAATTAAGGCAAAATGGCGGTGCTGCTTTTCCAATAACAGATGATGAAAGTGAAAAACTGGTTGTTGTACAGGAGCTTGAGAGAACAGCCATGCGTGATACAGATCATAATCTGATTATCGAAAAAATTCGAGAAGTGATAGCTGAAGAGCATGAACTGGAAGTTCACTCAATTGTGTTGATAAGAGCTGGAAGTATTCCAATGACATCAAGTGGTAAAATTCAACACAGGCAAACTAAATATGAATATTTGCATGGTGATTTAAGTGTTGTGGCTAGTTGGACAAAAGAGAAGGCCAATAGCAAAGATGTTAATTTTGAAGAATTAACTGTTCCAACAGAAGAAGCAATAAAAAAATGGGTTATCCAATGGATTATGCGCAATCAGAATTTCCAAAAAGAAGAAATAGATCCGGATAAAAACATTATGACCTATGGAATTGATTCACTTGCCGCTGTAACTCTCGAAACGGAAATCAGTAAACAGTTTGGGTTTCAGTGGCATGTGAGCTCATTCATACTTAACCCTACAATAAATAAACTTGCGGTTGAAGGAATGGAGATTTATAAGGAGGAGACTGATGCAATGAGTGAATGATGCAATGAGTGAATGGGTTAAGACTCAAAACTATCTATCCCCATACATTTCATCATAATATTTCTGGTAATTGCCGGTAGTAACATTTTCCAGCCATTCCTGATTATTGAGATACCATTGAATGGTTAAATCTATACCTTCTTCGAATTGCAATGATGGTTTCCACCCCAACTCATTTTGAAGTTTTGTGGAGTCGATGGCATATCTTAAGTCGTGGCCGGCTCTATCGGTAACATAAGTAATTAGTTTTTCAGATGTTCCCTTTTCACGACCAAGTTTCTCATCCATAACCTTACAAATAACCTTTATCAGGTCGATATTTGTCCATTCGTTATGACCACCAATATTGAAAGTTTCTCCGGTTGGTCCGTTGTGATATATTACATCAATGGCGGCTGCATGGTCGATAACATAAAGCCAATCACGCACATTTTCCCCTTTTCCGTAAACGGGAAGTGGCTTGTTATTTCGAATATTATTAATGAATAATGGAACTAATTTCTCAGGAAATTGATTTGGCCCGTAGTTATTTGAGCAGTTCGAAATAATTATTGGTAAACCATAAGTATCATTATATGCTCTAACAAGGTGGTCGGAGCTTGCCTTTGAAGCTGAATAAGGACTATGTGGATCGTATGGAGTATCTTCGTAAAAGAAACCGGTTTCACCCAATGAGCCATAAACCTCATCAGTTGAAACATGATAGAATCGTTTGCCTTCAAAGTTACCTTCCCAAATATGCTTTGCAGCGTTTAACAGATTTACTGTCCCAACGATATTGGCCATTATAAATTCCATAGGGTTTTCAATCGACCTGTCGACATGTGACTCGGCAGCAAGGTGTATTACTCCATCAAATTGGTGCTCTTTGAATAGCTTCAATATAAAATCGCCATCAACAATATCCCCAAGAATAAACCTGTAATTTGGTGCTTTATCGAAGTCTTTCAGATTTTCTAGATTTCCTGCGTAAGTTAGCTTGTCTAAATTGTAGATTTCATAATCAGGGTACTTGTTAACAAACAATCTTGCAACATGCGATCCAATAAAACCTGCGGCTCCGGTAATAAGTATTTTCTTCATCTGTAATATTTTTTCTTTTGAATTTAATTAGGGCCAAATTTATTTGTTACTATTTAAGGCCTTTTCCCACTCCCAGGCACTTAGTGTCATTTCATCTATACCCTTTTCAGCTTTCCAGCCAAGTTCATTATTTGAATAATCGGGATTTGCCCAAACCTGTGTAATATCACCTTCACGGCGATCAACAATCTTATAATTAAGTTTTAATCCTGTTACCTTTTCAAATGACTTTATCACATCCAGAACTGAATAACCATTTCCGGTTCCCAAATTAAATACTTCAAAATCATTTTTCATTTTGCTATTAATCATTCTGTCAACAGCAATAACATGTGCTTTTGCTAAGTCAACAACATGGATATAGTCTCTGATTGCAGTACCATCCGGAGTATCATAAGTGTCGCCAAAAACACTTAAATATTCTCTTATGCCAATCGCTGTTTGAGTAATAAAAGGCACGAGGTTGTTAGGTTTACCAATTGGTAATTCACCAATGATTGCAGTATGATGGGCGCCAATGGGGTTGAAATATCTTAAAGCAATTGCGTGTATATCAGTAGCTTTAACAGTATCTTTAATTATTTCCTCCGAAATTTGTTTGGTGTTACCATAGGGAGATTCGGCCAACTTTATTGGTGC
>CALDOI010000095.1 GCA_937912115.1 uncultured Bacteroidota bacterium
GGATCCAACAGTAGCTACAATAATCATATTTGCCGAATATGTTTGATATCCAGGCTTTTGGGCTTGAGTATTGAAAAATACAATACTTAATATTGCCATTAATATGGTTAGTTTCATATCATTAGTTTTAAAATCGATGAAATTCTCATTACTGAGTGTAAAGCTAAAAAATATTTTTAACATAATCGTTTTGATGTAACCAAATGTAAAACGCATTATTTTAATTGTAAATCTATGAATCCCAGCCTTCGGCCAATGCCAATAAGTTAAGGAAACAGACTCAAAAAAGAGCGTCACTGCGAAGAAGTATTACGAAAGAATCTCCTATATAATATGTTTGTAGAGATTGCCTGCCTTTGTCGGCAGACAGGCTTTACTACGTTCGCGATGACGAAAAAGCCCTTAACTTATTGACATTGAGCCTATGGAAGGCAGGTGTTCTATTTATGTATAAGTAAGTTTGATATTTTTAGTTAAGTTTGTTCAATTTCCTCAAAATATTCTTCGCCAAATCCAATTAGAAAAAGATTGTTGGTTGCTCTGGTTGTGGCGGTATATAACCATCGTAAATATTCAACATCAACATTATCATCTTTAATATAACCTTTATCTACAAAAACATTTTTCCATTGTCCGCCTTGTGTTTTATGACATGTCATGGCATAGCTAAACTTTACATGAAGTGCATTATAATATGGGTTGGCCTTAATTTTGTCTAATCTGGTCCTTCGATTCGGATAATTCATGTATTCCTCTTGCACATTTTCAAAAAGCCTATTATTATCCTTATCTAGTAATCCTGGCGAATTTGTGGTTATTGTATCAAGAAGTATTTTTACATTTAGCTCTTGTTCATCAGGATAGTCAACCATCTGAACATCAACATCTGCAAATCGAAAACCATAAAGCTCCTCAGTTTTTTTAAATCTAAGGATTTTGATGATATCTCCATTGGCAATAAAACCTGCTTTGGAGCCCTTGTCTAACCAATAGTAATTATTCTTTACTACCATCATCAAATCGCCGGCCTCAATTTCCGATTCACGCATTAATATCCTATTTCTTATCTCGCTATTATACATGTTTGCCTGTTTATTTGATCTGCAAACAATGATACCATTATCCATTTCACTATCAGTAAACGACTCCATCAACAAATCTCCAAAAGTACCGGCATCTTTAATAATTGTTATGTCGGTAGTATTTGTGTCGAGGCTAAAAAATGGAAGTTTTGTATTACGATTTTCAATTTTGTTTCTGAGTATTGTGGCGGAAGTTAGAATACCTGAATCAAGTGATTGTCGCATAACTTCTTTCATTTCAAAATCAAATGAAGTAATTGAGTAAGCATGTTTAAGATGTTCACGATCCAATGCTGGGCTCAGTTCTATTCCCACTGGGGGTAATTGAGCAGTATCACCAACAAGTATTAGTTTGTTGCCCTTTTGTGCAAATATAAATTGGATAATATCATCCAGCAGATTATTTCTACTAAATACACTATTTGTTTGGTTATTCTCACCAATCATCGAAGCTTCGTCGATAATAAAAACACAATTTCGGAGCTTGTTTTTCGACAATGCAATATTTGTTACACCATCTTTGTTGGTCATAAATATATATATATATCGATGGGCAGTGTGCGCTTGAAAACCAGTATACTGAGCCAGTACTTTTGCTGCTCTTCCTGTTGGAGCAAGCAAAACGAAGTGTGTGTTTAAATGTTTAAGGGTATTAACATAGGCACTAATCAAACTGGTTTTGCCGGTACCGGCATATCCTTTCAGTATATAAACCGGATTTTCTTTGGTGCTTAAAGTAAATGCACCTAGGTGGCTACATACTTTTGTTTGATCGGAAGTGGGAATAAATGATAGATTATTGCTAATGGAATTGCTGATATACTCACTATCGATAATGTTATCCATGATTGATAATTCTTAAAATGGATATCCAATTCCAAAATTCCAGACAAAATCTACTGGTTGTATATATTTAATTCGCCATCTATGTCCAACTGGATATGCGGGGTTTCTTATTGGAGTAGCGATATCAATTCTGAAAATAAGAACCCTGAAATCGAACCTAAAACCAAATCCTGCATCTACTGCCACTTCTGAGATGAAATTATCAATATTAAATTGCCCATCTGGAAATGATTCAGATTTACCATAGGTCCAAATATTTCCGATATCAGTAAATAGCGCACCTTTTAAGAAGCTATAAATAGGGAATCGATACTCAACATTACCTTCAATTTGTATGTCGCCAACTCTTTCGTAAGTTGAATTGCCTGAATATGCCCCCGGCCCAAGGCTTTTGAATAACCATCCTCTCATATCATTTGCCCCACCTGCATAAAAACCCTTCTCATATGGCAATTCATCAGAATTTAACAATGGAATTCCTGCTCCCAATAATACTCTGGTAACAAGGCTATTAGTTTTGTTTGAGAAATAGTAATAATGTCTGAAATCAATACTCATACGAACAAATTGAGAGTATCTTACTCCAAGCACATGATAATAGCCACTGTCGGATTTTGGGGTACCGGCAATTTGATTTATGGCATAAAGTAAATTACCTGATGTCTCGAGATTTACGCGCAAATAATTGAAATGTTGCAAAGCCATCATATTTTGATTATTGAAAATATAGCTATACTTAAGTCCAACTATCATGTGATCTGAATATTGTTCTCTTAATCTTCTGTTGGGTTCGTTTTCAAGTATGGAATCAAAATAATTTGTTGGATTAATGTTAACATAATTAATATTTATCGGAGTTAGGATATGATTTACATTTTTGCCCGACTTCCATACATAACCAATATCAAGGTTTGTAATATTACGCGAATATAAAGGCCTGCGTTGATAATTAAAACCAAAGTTCAGGTTTGTATTTGGGATATATTGCTGATTAAACTTATCTAATCGAATAGGAGATAAAAATCTGGGAAAGAAGATTGTTCCATCAATACCAGCTTCATACGTATTAAAAAGTCCTGAGTTATCATCCGTTGGTTCACTAATTGTTTGAGCTTCAAGTCCTCCCTTCAGTCTAATTCGAAATACTTCAGCGTGCTTAAAAATATTTCTATTTAAAAACACAAGATTGCCTCTAATCCCAAGATCACCACTTGAATTTGTGCCTTCAACTTCGGCTGAAAATCTGTTTCTTTTACTGTCTTTTAATTGTATTCGCGAGTTTAGAAAAAAATGATTTGGTTTTTCGCTTGTTGGTGTATTTGTTGTATCAAAGCTAATATTGGCTGTTTGAATTATTTCGTAATTGAATAATTTTCTATACGTAGTTTGGACTTTGTTTGCCGAATAAGGAGTACCTGGCTTTATTTTTATGGCTGAATTAAAGGCTGATGGTAATAAATGAATCTTGTCATTGTAAAGGAAGTTATAGGTATAATTAGTGGTGTCTTTCCAAAAATTTATAGTATGAATTGTAGTATCGTAGTTTAATGTATTATTCGGATTAAATTCAGGAATTACCGTTACCTTATTAATAAAATACCTACGGTGATTTTCTTCTAAATACTCGCCAGGAGCACTGATATCTTGCTGTTTAACATTATTAATAACTAAATCTACATTCATTTTATGCTTCATCAAATTACTATCTAAAACAAATTGAATGTAGTTTCTGTTAAAATAGAAATATCCGGTGTTTCTTAATTGTTCAGTAATTCTGTCACGTTCATCATCAAATGTATAAGCATTATAAATGTCACCCTGCTTAACTAAAGTGTTATTTATTTTTTCATAAAAAAATCTTTTGACAAGTGTGTCCGCAATATCATATTTTATATTTGAGATGCGATATGGTTCATTTGGATAAATGGTGAATTTAATATTAGCTACCTTGTTCTTAAATTTTGTAGAATGCTCAACTTTAGAGTGAAAATAACCAACATTGTTTAAATAGCGAATCATGTTATGGGTTATGTTATCAAGTGTAACAACATTGTAGATAGATGGTTCTTCACCAAAATGTTTATTTAGCCATGTGTTAAATTTTGTTTGTTTATTCTTGTAGCGATAGTATGCCCATAATTTCAACCTGAAGAAGAAAAATTTTCTGTTTGGATTTGGTTTTAACAGTGTACGAAGTTCTGTATCACTAATTGTTGGGTGCTTACCCTTAACATTTATCGAATATCTGTTTATCAGAACCTGATTTTCGTCAAGATATTTTTTTACTGAACATCCTGATAAGTTAAAAATTATCAGAATTGTTAACAGCCATATTTTATTATTCAGAAACTTCAAAACATTAATTTATGTGTGCAAATGTAGCAAAAGCAAGGTAATTTTTATGTATGTTTTTTTTACTTCAATACACAAAAAAAAAGCAAAATTTGTATTGTAGAATTAAAATAGATGTATATTTGCACTCGCTTTAAAAAAGCAATCAGGGTGATTAGCTCAGCTGGTTCAGAGCACCTCGTTTACACCGAGGGGGCCGGGGGTTCGAATCCCTCATCGCCCAC
>CALDOI010000096.1 GCA_937912115.1 uncultured Bacteroidota bacterium
ATCTGTAAAAATAACAGATGCCTTTTTACCTGCTTTATAACTAATATTCTGACTGAGGATATCACGTGAAAAGTTTGTAACCGGCTTGCTGTGAACGAAATACCGATAATGGATAGCAGTATCAACCGAACTAACTGAACTGTCGATAGTTGCAAGGTATGAATTGTATATTCCATTTGCATCACTCAAATAACTAATCGTATTAAAACCGTACGAATCGGGCTCTATTTCATTTGCAAGAGGAGTATTAGTGATCCGTTTTAGAATCGGCGTTCTATTTGCATAATCATACACAAACAGATCGAAATTATCAGGTACATCAACAATTGACTCGGGTTCTTTACCAATTGTATCATTTTCTCTATTTGAGCTAAAAACAATTTGACTTGAGTTGTTTATAAAACTGGGATTAAGTTCAGAATAAAGGTCATCGGTTATCTTATGAAATGAACTAGCTGCAATGTTAAAAACGAATAAATCAGATTGCCCGTTTTGAACTGCCGACATTACCAATAGTTGACCATTGTTAGAAAAACCAAAATCAGTAACCTTTTGAACATTATAAATTATCTGTTTTGTAAACTCTTTATCTTCAGTATTATATCGATATAGCCAGGGCATACCTTTATCCTCAATTATAAAGGCCAGTAATTTTCCTGTTGGATGCCAGGCCAATAGTGGATATGAATAATCGGTTTTTGTATCGATGGAAACACCACGTTTAAAGATTTTTTTCTTCTTACCAGTGACGAAGTCATGTAAGTAAATTTTATACTTGCCAAATTCATTTGTAGTATAGGCCATGTATTTTCCATATGGGCTAATATGTGGTTGGCCATATCGAATGTCCTTTTTATATTTAATATCAAACAATCCTGTTGGAGAATTTTCATAGTTGGCATAATCAGAATATTCATTCTGGTAATACTCAATCCATTCCATTGTTAATTGTTTGAAAGGTAGTCCAATAACATACATAAATCCCTTCTCAATACTATTGCTCATATTCGTCATATGAATAATATTGCTAACGGTGGCTTTGCCATAACGCTGGGCAATAAAACGCCATAAAGAATGGCCTGCATAAACAGCATCTTCGCCGGTAAGATTGTTAACTTTATCGTATCTGCCGGATAGTATTCCATCACGTACGCGATTATCGTATTCAACACTCCAATCGGTGCCAAGCCACGAAATTATACCAACCTTATACCAATCAGGCAAAGAGAAAAAAGTTGAAGTTTTAACCTGTTGACCCATAGTGCCACCAAACATCATTTGGTTAAATAATACCTCAGCAATACCAGCCCTAATTTGTTCTTCAAAATTCACATGATTTCCGTCAAAATATAGAAATACTTTTGAGCCAATTATATGCGTAATACCGCCAACATTATAATCTTCATTGGTCATTAAGCCAATGTTGCTTTGTTTAAGATCAGTTAAGTTATTAAAGATGATAAACTGAATCTTTTTATCAAGCCCACTTCCAAGTTTGGATGATATTATCGGAATTTGTTGGGTGGCATATCTGGCAGTATACTGTGCAAGTTCCTTTCCGTTTAGATAAAAATAGGTGTCAATATCACGAAACTTATAATATGTCCAGTGAAAATCACTGAATTGAACTCTGTTTTTTCCAAAAGTTTGATTCGATCCATTATAAAACTGGGCAACTAAACCAATAGGCATTAGCAGTGTGAACACGAAAACAGTAAGTGCAAAAGAGTTGATATTTATTGCTTTTCTCAAATTATATCCAAAAAATCAGCTTTGTTATAAAGTGCTAAATTATAACAAAATCCAAGCCATTTTATTATACAATGCTATTGAAGATGTATAATGTCTTATTTTTGGCATTTAGTTAATAATTAATATCGAAATTATACATATCAACTATGATAACATTGAAGAGATTTGCTTTTAATCCATTTCAGGTAAATACATATATACTAAACGATGAAACCGGTGAGTGCGTTATTATTGATGCAGGAATGCAGGGAAAAGGTGAGGAAGATTTACTTTCGGAATATATTAAAAAACACAACCTTAAGCCTGTAATGCTACTGCTAACACACGCTCATATTGATCATATAATCGGGAATAGCTTTACTGCTGAAAAGTATGAGCTTAGGTTAACAGCACACAAGGATAGTGTTCCATTTCTTAAAAATGCAAGTGCGCATGCAGCAACTTTTGGGCTTACTTTAGATAAGGTTAAGGAAATCGATAATTTTATTGATGAAGATAGCGAAATAAAATTTGGTAATTCAACACTAGAAGTTCTGTTTACACCAGGACATGCCAATGGGAGTGTTTGTTTTTATTCATCTGACGACAAATTTGTAATAACAGGAGATGTGTTGTTTAATCAAAGTATTGGTCGCACTGATTTGCCTACCGGAAATTATGACTTGCTACAAAAAAGCATTTGGGAAAAATTATTTACACTACCTGATGAAACAGTTGCTTATCCGGGACACGGATCTGAAACTACTATCGGTTCCGAAAAGGTGAATAATCCATTTGTTGCTATTGGTAGGTAAGGAAGAATTGATTATCTGCTGTAGGGTTTTATTGTTAGAGCAGAAAGCTATTTAAACGATTAACAATTACATCCACATCCTGATCCATCATACACTTAAAATGTTTTTTAGGGCATTTTTGATATCCAAGTTTACTGCATGGGCGGCATGAAAGACCCTTAACTTCGGAAATGAAATAATTATTCTTTGCCTTAGGCATGTATGGATACATCCCAAATTCAGGAATTGTGTTACCCCAAATACTGATTATAGGTTTGTTAAACGCAGCTGCAATATGCATTAATCCGGTATCGTTTGTAATAATGACTTCCGATAGATTCACTAACGAAGCAGATCGATTTATATTTAATTCACCACAAGTGTTAATTATGTCTGATTCAGGAGCAAGCTTGATAATTTCTTCTCCACGATTTCGGTCATCAGGTCCTCCAATTAATACTACTGGTTTGCTTATTTTAGATATTATTAAAGCTGCTTTTTCTGCTGGAAATATTTTTGTAATGTGTTGTCCGCCAATCACAAACCCCACATAGCCATCCTTGAGTCTGTAATCAATGTTTTCGGGGGCAACTTCATCTTCTGCTGGGATAAAATAATCAAGACCAAGGCCATCATTAGTAATTCCAAGGCTACCAACAGCATCAAAATATCTGTCAACAATATGTAAATGAGGCAATTTGTTGATTTTCAAGTTTACTAATAACCACTTCTCAATATTTAATTTTGGAAAGGTGAAACTCTTAACCTTTAATTTATTTTTAAGTTTATGAGATCTTATATTTTTTTGAAGATCGATAATAATATCGAATTTTTCATTCTTCAAATCCGTTATACATTCGGCAGTTGATTTGCTGAAAAAGTGAACTTTATCAACATTAGGATTTGATTCGTATATGCCTTTGTACGTTTGTTTTGTTAGAACATGAAGTTCAAAATCAGTTTGATGTTTTATAGCACGAACAATGGGGGTAGTGAGTACAATATCGCC
>CALDOI010000097.1 GCA_937912115.1 uncultured Bacteroidota bacterium
TATTGAAATACCAGTTTTTGTCAAACTGATCAACTGCCGAAACCTGCGACCATATAACTTTTCCATAATGATCACCATCGTAATAACTCCATCCACCGCCAACATTTAGTTTTAGGTTATCAGTACTATAATTTAAACTGAGATTTAATCCATAATATTTATTATCGAGCCATTTTTGCTGTATTAGATTTGTTCTCCTAATTGTATCATTACCAATAATTGGATCACTCATACCATAATCAGTAAATTTCTTATCGTTTTTATAACTCTCGTAATAACCCTTACCCGTTGTTAGAAATGCTGATGACGCAATATTTAGTGCATTGTTAAACTGATGTGCATAATGTAATTGATAATAGTTTTGAATATAGTTATCGGTTTGGTTGCTATAATATCCTATTAAGTTACCATCACTATCATACATTTCGCCGGCAGGGTTATATGTCCTGTTTGTCTTAAGACTATCCTTTGGTACACCATACCATGATTGATAAGTTTTTTCATCACCAAGTAGAACAACGGCCTTTAGTATATCTTTCGTTCCATAATATGCTCCGGAAAAATATGCTGACTTTAGATTTGAAGAAGCACGATCAACATAGCCATCAGAGGTTACTGAGCTTAATCGTCCACTAAAATTCCAATGTTCGTTAAGTAATCCCGATCCAAACATTATTGTGTTTTTCAAGGTGTTAAATGATCCAAATCCACTACTTATTTCTGCAAAGGGATCAACATTGTTTTCACCGGTTTTAATGTTAATGCTAGCGCCAAAAGAAGCTGCACCATTTGTGGAAGTTCCTACTCCACGTTGTATCTGAACATCATTTATTGATGATGCGAGATCGGGCAAATCAACAAAATATACACTATGTGATTCGCCGTCGTTGACAGGAACACCATTAAGGGTTACATTAATCCCTGTTAGGTCTGTTCCTCTAATTCTCAGGCTGGTATATCCAACACCGCCACCGGCATCAGATGAAACTACTGTTGAGGGTGTAGAGTTAAGAATATAGGGAAGATCTTTCCCCGTATTTTTATTCTCAATCTCAGCCTGATTCATTATTGTGTATGTGGTTGGGGATTCATCAGTGGCTCTAATAGCTGATATTATCACCTCATCACTTAAAAACATTGTTGGATTCATTGAAATATTTAGTACAAAATCTTTCTCAAGGTTCACCTTAATTGTTTTTGTTTCCATCCCAAGAAAAGAAACTTTTAGATTGTAATTGCCAGATTTTAAGCCATTAATTTCATAATATCCTTTTTCACTTGATATGGTTGATAGTTTGGTTTTTTGGACAACAATATGTGCTCCTGATAATGGAAGGTTGTCAATGCTATTTGTTATTTTGCCACTTATTTTAAACTGGGCAATCATGAATATTGGTGTTAACACCAACAATAGTACTAGAAAATAATTTTTGCGCATAATTCTTTTGATTTTAGTTGTTTGTAAACTAGTCCTGTGCAGAGTTTATAATTAGTGTATTAGCCATAGATTCACTGATTGATTTATTATCAATTTATTTTATCCGTGAATCAGCATTAATAATCTAATATAAAAACGCGCAGATTCATAAAATCAA
This sequence comes from uncultured Bacteroidota bacterium, assembly GCA_937912115.1. Classification (GTDB taxonomy): domain Bacteria; phylum Bacteroidota; class Bacteroidia; order Bacteroidales; family F082. The sequence goes on from CALDOI010000097.1 coordinate 1,596, forward strand.
TAGAAGAAAGCCTAATGGGTTGTAACTACTCTTTTCCCTACACCGGCATTATCCGGATCAGGTTCAGAGGGTATAATCTCAGCCCTTGTATTTGAGGCACCCCTATTGGTAACTGTGGCAAAAGTAGGCAAATATTTTGTTCGCCCGCGTTTTAGTTTAACTAACTCGTTTTCTTCTCGTAACTCGTCCGCGTTTGCAATGCAGATGTAACTATTTTCAGTATTTGTAATGTTTTTTTGTCTTTGTTTTTATCATTCCTCCCTCGGATCTCCCTGCAATGACAGTTTCGCAAGTTTCTCAACTTCAATGCTGGCATAGCCAAATTCGGTAACAACTTTTCCTAGAATCAGATAAACACCATGACCGCGGAAAGGATATCTATGTAATGAATCGGGGAAATGTGTTGTGTCGAATAATTCACCGGTTACATCCAGAAAGGTTCCAAAATGCATTAACTCTTTTCTCACTGTTTTTACATATTTAATGGTAACAAGTAACCCCACCATCCTAACTTTTCTTCCAACCATATTGTCCATGTCGCTTGCCAGTATTTCACCCCTGAAGCTAGTCCTCAGCATATCGAAGTTACTTGTGGAAACAGGAAACCCCAATAACTCAATTTCATCATATGCGTCTTCAAGTGAATTATGAATTAGATGTGGGAGAGTGAATTGTTTGCTGCGACTTTCAAAGAGTCTGTTAACCTTGGGGACTTGCTTGTTGGTTTTTTGCAGCAGATGTGCTTCCCATAGTAGCTGTGATTTTAGTTTTCCGGTAAAGCGAAAGGCATTTATTTTAACCAGCAATAGTAGCTGTTCTATTCCGGGAGCAATACGGTGAATGAAGTTTTCCAGACTTAAAAAGTCTCCGTTTTCATTTCTCTCATCTACAATTGCATTACTGAGTTTTGATTCGAGTTTCGCTACATGAGTTAATCCAATGTAAATATCGCTACCGGTAATATTTGTGTTGATATCACTCTTGTTTACACAGGGTAGATGTAAATTTCCTCCCTGCCTTTTGGCTTCGTTAAAATAAACCCACGAATGATAGAATCCTCCAAAATTATTGATAACTGCCACCTGAAATTCAAGAGGATAATATGCCTTTAGGTAAAGACTCTGGAAACTTTCAACAGCATAGGACGCAGAGTGTGCTTTAGAAAATGAATAACCGGCAAAGCTTTCAATTTGTCGCCATACTTCTTTTGTTATATCATCGGGGTAACCCCTCTCTTTACAATTACTGAAGAACTTATCTACGATACGCTGAAATTCATCTTTACCGCGATGTTTTCCACTCATTGCTCTACGTAACACATCTGCGTCAGAGAGATCGAGGCCGGCAAAATGGTGACATACCTTTAATACATCTTCCTGATAAACCATAACGCCGTAGGTTTCTTCAAGTTGCTCTTTCATAACAGGGTGGATGTATTCAAACTTGTCGGGATTGTGGAAACGGTGTATATACTCGCGCATCATCCCCGACTTAGCTACTCCCGGACGAATTATGGAACTTGCTGCTACCAGTGTAAGGTAATTGTCGCACTTAAGTTTTTTTAATAATCCTCTTGTGGCCGGACTTTCAATATAAAAACATCCATTTGTTTCAGCTTTTTTGAGTTGTGCTTTTACTTTTTTGTCATTTTTAAATTTCTCGACCTGATGCACATCTATGTTAATGCCTTGGTTTTTTCGTATTAACTCCACAGCATCATTAATGTGACCAATCCCACGCTGGCTCAGGATATCTAGCTTTTCAAAACCAATTTTTTCGGCAACGTACATATCCCACTGTGTTGTGGGGAAACCCGCCGGAGGCAAGTCAAGTGCTGTGTAACATGTTATTGGCTCCTCTGAAATCAGGATGCCTCCTGCATGTATGCTTCGCTGATTGGGGAAATCAACCATCAGTGTTGCTATCTGGTTTATATGCCTGGTTATTTGATTTCTGCCTGTTTCAAGTGCCGGATTTTTTGTCAGGACATCGATTTCTGATTTTGGCAAACCATGTACTTTTCCCAGCTCACGATAGATAGACTTACCTTTAAATGTTACCGATGTGCCAAGAAATGCTGTGTGTTTTCGTCCATATCGTTTAAATATATAGTCCTGAACTTCAGCTCTGTCTCTCCATGAGTAATCGATATCAAAATCGGGGGGTGATGTGCGTTTTGGATTTATAAAACGTTCAAAGTATAGGTTTAGTTCAATGGGGTCAACGTCGGTTATTTTCAGGCAGTACGCAACAACGCTGTTGGCACCACTACCACGTCCAACATGATAGTAACCCCGCGATAATGAGTAACGTATAATATCCCATGTTATTAAAAAATATGATGAAAAACCAAGATTGTCGATAATTTGGAGCTCGCTGGTAACTCGTCTTTTGGCTTCCTTATTGTTTTTACTGTAACGATATTTCATGCCATCGCAAGCAAGCTTTTCCAGAAGAATTTTGTCATCGTATCGATTTCCTGTAAATGTTTTCTTGTTCTTGGGAATGTCGTAATCAAAGTCAATGCTGCAGTCATTAATTATTGACTTTGTGTTTTTAATGATCTGAGGGTATTGCTCAAATACTTTGATAATATCATCTTCCGAGAGAAATATCTCATCATGTGGAGCATGCATATACGATTCCAGTTGGCTTAATAATATATTATGATCTATTGCACGCAGATTTTTATGTAGATACCATGTACTGTTATCTTTAAAAGTTATGGGTTGTTGAACAATCATTTTTGCCAATTCTCTATGGTTCAATGATATCAGTTTATAAATCTGTGATGGTTTTACTCCAATGAATTCATTGTCTTTTAATTTATAGTCTGATATTTTTGAAAAAGGATAAACTACATACACATCATTGAATTCAGGGGCCGATTGCGAGTGTTTTTTTTCCTTTAGATTTATAGCACTCATGAATTCGTTTAGCTCTCTGAAACCACTATTATTACGGGCTATACCAGTGAATAGTAATTCATCACCATCTCTAAATTCCATTCCTCCTATGGGTCTGATATTATTCTCCTTACAGGTACTAACAAAGTCAATCATCCCCGATGAATTGTTGATATCGGTTAATGCCATTGCTTCGATATTTCTCTTTGTAGCTTCTTTCACAAGAGATTCAATGGAATAGGTTCCATAGCGAAGACTGTAATATGAGTGGCTGTTTAGGTACATTGTATTTTAATATTATCAACTAATCCCAACGGCTCTTCTCACCGCCTTTTTTCCATACCTCAACCTTATGTTATCCATTGCCTGATAGAGGTTTGCCATCTCGGGCTTGTCGTCAAAAAGATCCAGTTGCTGGCTGCCTCCAACCAGATGACTGAAGCGTACTCCGATTAGCCTTATAAGCATTCTTCTTGTGTACAACCGTTCGAATAATTCCAATGCTATTTGCATTAATACATGGTCGAAGGAAGTGTAGGGGAGGTGCTTTTGCAGAGTGTGGGTGTCGAAATTTGAGTAACGTATCTTTACGGTTACACAACCCGTTAGTTTTTGTTTGTTGCGTAGTTCGAAGGCAATTTTTTCCACCATCGTAACAAGTATATTTCTTAGTTTTGTCATATCTGTAGTGTCTTTATCAAAAGTTCGTTCGGTGCTAATTGATTTACGTTCAGAATATTGTACAACGGGTGTGTTGTCGATACCATTGGCCTTTTTCCAGGCAACGATTCCATTTTTTCCCATTACCTGGACTATCATTTCAGGGGGAATCATGCTAAGGGTTTTGATCGTGGAAACACCCATTGAGCGTAGTAGTCTATAGCTTTGTTTTCCTATCATTGGTATTTTTCTTATTGATAGAGGAAATAAAAAAGGCTTTACATTTTCTTGTGGGACAAAAAGTTCACCATTGGGCTTAGCCTCGCCGGTGGCAATTTTCGAAACTGTTTTATTGGTTGATAATCCGAATGAAATGGGTAATCCTGTGTTTTTTATTATACGTTCACGCAACTCATGACTCCATTTGAGGCTGCCAAAAAATCGATCCATGCCCGTAAGGTCGATGTAATGTTCATCGATTGAAGCTTTTTCGTAAACTGGTGCGCTTTCAGATATTATATCTGTTACCAGCTTCGATTGTTTGCTGTACTCTTCCATATCGCCACGAATATAAATAGCATCGCCACATAGTTGTTTTGCCATACGCATTGGCATGGCCGAGTGTACCCCAAACTGGCGCGCTTCGTAGCTACAGCTTGATACAACTCCTCTATCCGACATGCCTCCTATTATAATGGGCTTGCCAATGAGCGAAGAGTTTATCAAACGTTCAACCGATACAAAAAAGGTATCCAAATCTAAATGTATTATGGTTCTATTGCTCACTTTAGAATGATTTATAAAAACCACCTTCTTTAATGGTAGTTATGTTATTGGAAGGGTGGAAAGCTGGAAGCATGGTGACAGAACCGATATCTCTTCCATCCTTCCTTTTCTTCCATTCCATATATTTATAGTTTATTGTATATGTTTTCTTATTAGTCATATGTGGTAATCTTTTTTTTTTTGACGAAATACTTGATAATTAAAATATTTGTATTACTTTTGATTACGATATAATCATTTTTGAGATTACAAGATAATCATTAAATAAATATAATGCCTGAATTAATAGATTTTTTTATCCTTAGTGCGCCTTAGTGAAGTACTTAGTGCTCCTTTGTGGTTAAAAAGTTTTTACCACGAAGGAACACGAAGGAACACGAAGGTTGTCACGAAGTAACACAAAGGAAAACTTAATAGCATAAATGAAGACGCAAGGAATTAATAATAAATATTCAATCAACAATAATCAATAATAAATCAAGGATGTATTTTAAAAGCAATATTAAATTACTAAGAAAACGATTGGGACGCACTCAGGATGATGTGGCTTATTCCTTAGAAATGAAGCGACCAACATTAAGTGGCTATGAAAATGGAGTAGGGCACCCCAATATTAGCACATTAACATTATTTTCCGATTACTATGGTGTAGCAATCGACACCTTAATTAAAGTGGATTTGGAATCTCTCTCTGAAAGTCAACTGTCGCAATTGGAAAAGGGATATGATATTTACATTAAAGGTAGAAATCTAAGGGTTCTTGCAACTACTGTTGATCAGGATAATGAGGAAAATATAGAGCTTGTTAATGAAAAAGCCAGAGCCGGATATGCTGCAGGCTACGCAGATCCTGAATATATCAGAATCCTACCAACATTTAAACTCCCCTTTCTTTCAAAGCAAAAAAAGTACAGGAGCTTTCAAATTAGTGGCGACTCAATGCTACCAATTCCTGATGGTTCGTATGTAACGGGTGAATTTGTTCAGGATTGGAATACAATACGAAATCATCATGCATATATAATCCTTACCAATAATGACGGAATGGTTTTTAAGGTTGTTGAAAATCTTATTGAAAGTCAGGGTAAGCTCATGCTCCATTCACTAAATCCATTATTTATTCCTTATGAAATTAAAATTAGCGAGGTAACAGAGATATGGAAGTTTGTAAATTATATAAGCTCAGAAGTGCCTGAGGTAAATAAGGAAAAGGATCAACTTACACGTGAAGTTAAGGAGTTGAAGAAGCAGGTGCAGGCTATTCAGATGAAACTAAACCTATGATTCGTGGCTATAATAAATGCCAATGATCGTTACTCTTGCTTTTGATACAGTCATTTACAAAAGTAAACTCCTTAATTTCAAAAGCTTCGAAAGCCTTGTATTTGACAATTTCTTATACCCACTCCAAATTTGTTCGTATTCAGAGAACCTTTAATTATCATTTATTGTTTAACAAGTAAGCACCAAAATATTTTGCGTTTTTACATTTATTTATCATAGCATACTTTATCGAAATAAAAATTTGTACGCAATAGTCGACATAGAAACAACAGGTCTCAGTCCTTCGAATGAGAAGATAACAGAGATTGCTATCTATATTCATGATGGACATAAGATTGTGGATGAGTTTTCAACATTGATAAATCCTGAAAAGAAAATACCTTACAGGATCATTCACATGACGGGAATAAACAACCAGATGGTTGAAAGCGCACCCAAATTTTATGAGGTAGCTAAACAAATTGTTGAGTTTACAGATGGAAAAATAATAGTAGGTCACAATGTTAGATTTGACTATGGATTTATTCGTAATGAGTTTAAAAGTTTAGGCTATAACTATGAACGGAAAACTCTTGATACCGTTAAACTTAGCCGTAAACTTATACCGGGAAGAAAATCCTATAGTTTAGGCAAACTTTGTAAAGATCTGGAAATAGAAAATTCTGCTCGTCATCGAGCCGCTGGAGATGCAATGGCTACAACGAAGCTGTTCGAATTGCTATTGTCGATTGAAGGAACCCCTGAAGATATTAATTTGAATGGGGTACAATCTGGACTTAACAAGTCGTTGGTTCAGGATTTACCTACATCTGCAGGTGTGTATTATTTTTACGATAAAGATAAGGAGTTAATTTATGTTGGAAAGTCAATTAATATTCATGATAGGGTATTATCGCATTTAAACAATAATCTTCATAAGAAGGCAATTGAAATGAAGAATCGACTTGCTGATGTTGATTTTCAAATTACGGGTAGTGAGTTAATTGCGTTGTTATTGGAGTCGGATGAGATTAAGAAGAATCAGCCCAGATATAACCAGTCACAAAAAAGAACTTATTTCAATTATGGATTGTATTCCTTTGAGGATGATGATGGTTATCAGAATTTGAAAATAATTCGTTTGATTGATGAGCTTTCTCCTTTATACACATATAGTTCGTTGCATGAGGGTAAGGAACATCTCACAAATCTTTGTGAGGAATTTAACCTATGCCAAAAATTATGTGGGTTATATGATACTGACGGAAAATGTTTCCATTATCAGATACATGGCTGCAAAGGTGCTTGTGTAGGGGAGGAGTTGCCTGCTGAATATAATGCAAGAGTCAGAGAGTCGCTGGATAATTATCAATTTAAGCATCAGAATTTCTTTGTTGTGGATGTAGGTAGAAATGAGGATGAAAACTCAATTGTAAAAATTGAAAATGGAAAATATATTGGGTATGGGTTTTTGAGTACAGATCAGGTAAGTACCGACATTAGTTTAATGCACGATTGTATTATTAATTATCGGGATAATAAAGAAGTGCGTAGAATAATTGTTACTTATCTTAAAAAGAATAAGTGCACAGTTGTGGAATATTAACTAATCCATAGCGATTTACCTACCTGTAGCAGACAGGCTTAGAGTTCCTTCTATGTTTCTTTTTACCACTAAGTAACACAAAGGTTTTCACAAAGTATCGAAAAGGAAAAATTTAGTAGAATAGATGTAAATGCAATTTTTTATTAATGGAACAGCAATTTAAAATCCTTTGTGCGCCTTAGTGTCGTACTTAGTGTTCCTTTGTGGTTAATTTTTTTATCACATAGTATTGCAAGGAATAATTAGGTAATCTTTCCGCTATTGTCAGTGTAGAAAGGAAACATATAGTGACTATTTAGGGTTATCAGTTTGAAATACCAATATCTGTTTTGCGAACTGTTTCCAGGTTGAGATTATTTACAGGATTAATAGTCATTCCAACAATGTTTTTTTGCATGAACCGGGTAGCCTGATCGTAATACAGAATTGCTACGGAAGCCTCCTCCATTATCAAACTGTCCATCGCTCTGTAATTCGCCATTCGGCTATTTTTGTCAACTATATTAAATGAAGATAAGTACAAATCATCAATAATCTTATTGTAAAAGTGTGTGTAGTTTGGTCCGTTTGGAGCAAAATTGGGGGAGTAAAACATTGATAAATAGTTCTCTTCATCAGGATAATCCGCTATCCATGATGCTCTGAAGAATTCCAATTTTCCGTGCGCTTTTAATTCCCGCACTGTTGCTGATGGTGAAACCTGAATATTGATAACTAATCCAACATCCTTAAGTTGTGATTGAACAAATTTGCATAAATCCAGATAATCGGGCGTAGTCGTTAATATAATTTCAGGAACTGGATTTGACGAACTATAACCAGCGTTCTTAAGAAGTTGTTTCGATTTTTCGGGATCATACTCATATCCATAATCTGCCTTACTATCAAATGATGGCATACCCGCTGGTATAATACCTTGGTTGCCTGGAGTTCCTATTCCATTTCTAAGATAATGAATCATCTTCTTACGATTAAAACCGTAATTAATTGCTTTACGAACACTTTTGTTTGATAAAGGGTTAGTTGTTGTTTGTGAGCTATCGACAAATATGGCTAGATATTCTGTATTTAGATACGGCCCTTCGATCATGTTAAACCTGTTGGTAAACTTAGGTTTTAACTCTCCTGATCTGGTTAATAATTCATCTTTGTACGAAGGATCTATACCTGATATAAAATCGAAATTACCTTTTACGAACTCCATGAATGCAGTCATCTTATCAATTAAAAAAGATATAGACACACCATCTAAATATGGTAAACGATATCCCCTTTCAAATTCAAAATAATCAGGATTCTTGCGAAGCACGAGTTTTATGTTTTCAATCCAATTCTGCATTTTGAAAGGCCCAGTTCCTACAGGATGTTTTCTGAAGTCAACACCATATAATTCGATAGCTTCATGTGGAATAACTGAACAATATTTCATGCTAAGTATTCCAAGAAATGGAGGAAAAGGTTCAGATAATTGAATAACTAAAGTGCTGTCGTTAGGTGAGCTAATCAAATAATTATCACCATTTTTCTTAACGTTTGAAAGTACCCATGTACCTGGAGATGCAGTTTTGGAATCTAGCAATCTGATGAAGCTATAAACAAAATCATTTGCAATAACCTTTCTCGAATTACCATCAAAGCATGAATCATTATGGAAGTAAACATCATTACGAAGGGTAAACCTATACTCAAGTCCATCAGCAGATATCTTCCAAGATTTTGCAATAGATGGAATTACATTTAGACTGTCGTCGAGTTTAACAAGGCTGTTATAAAGCTGATTGCAAACCCATATATGAGCCTGATCACGAGAAAACGCAGGGTCTAAAGATATTATTCCTGATGATTCGTTATAACTGAAAACAGATTTTCCAGATTCAGAATCATGATTTTTACATGAGCTGATAACAAAAGATATAATTGCTACACCTAGAATGAAGCCGATATTTCTTTTTGTTCTAGTATTGAAAAATAGTCCTTTGTAAGTTTTGGAATATTTTGTCAAATTGAACATAATGTATTTTATGAAGTGTTTGTTTAGTCGATAACAAGTGGATTATCAACTTTAGTATCGAGAAGCGCATGGTCGATTACTTCGAGCATATCATCAACAAAAATAAAGTTTACACCTTTAATATAATCCTCCTTAATTTCTTCAATATCTCTTCTGTTTTCTTTTGACAGAACTATCTCCTTGATATTAGCACGCTTAGCAGCAAGAATTTTTTCTTTAATACCACCAACAGGGAGCACCTTTCCACGGAGAGTTATCTCACCAGTCATTGCAAGTTTAGCTTTAACTTTCCTTTGGGTAAATGCAGATGTTAGGGCAGTTAACATTGTTATACCGGCCGATGGACCATCCTTTGGTGTGGCACCTTCAGGTACATGAATATGAACATTCCATTTTTCAAAAATGTCGGGGTTTAATCCAAGATTTTGATGGTGCGATTTAAGATATTCATAGGCCAATCCGGCAGATTCTTTCATAACATCACCAAGGTTTCCTGAAAGTTTAAGTACTCCTTTTCCCTTGCTTAAACTAACTTCAATAAATAATATTTCACCCCCAACAGCTGTCCATGCAAGCCCTGTGACGACTCCCGCAACCTTGTTAGTAATGTCTCTATCCTTCTGGAATTTTGGTATTCCAAGTATCTGATTTAAATCATCAGTAGAAAGTTTCGGTTCATAAGCTTCATCCATCGCAATGAATTTGGCCCTGTTACGTATAACCTTTGCTATCTGTTTTTCCAATAATCGAACACCGGCTTCACGGGTATAATCATCAATTATTTTTTCGATAACATTTTTGTTAAACATAACCTGCTTTGCCTTAACACCATGTTCATCAAGTTGTTTTGGTAGAAGGTGTCGTTTTGCAATTTCAATTTTTTCTTCAAGGATATATCCGCTCAGGTTAATGATTTCCATTCTGTCGCGAAGAGCTGGATGTACAGTTGATAGTGTATTGGCTGTTGCTATAAACATAACATTCGACAAATCGTACTCATGCTCCAAATAATTATCGTAGAACGAATTATTTTGTTCTGGATCGAGAATTTCAAGTAGCGCTGCTTGCGGGTCACCACTATAATTACTACCGCTTACTTTGTCAATTTCATCCAGCATAAACACCGGATTTGAAGTTTTAACCTTTTTAAGGCTTTGGATGATACGGCCGGGCATAGCGCCAATGTATGTTTTCCTGTGTCCCCGAAGTTCTGCTTCGTCTCTAACACCTCCCAACGACATTCGAATAAACTTACGTCCCAATGAATTTGCGATTGATTTACCAAGCGACGTTTTGCCAACTCCCGGAGGGCCAACAAAACATAATATTGGTGATTTAAGATTATTTTTAAGTTTAAGTACAGCCAAATATTCGATTATTCGTTCTTTAATTTTTTCCAGTCCATAATGATCATTGTTCAATACTTCAAGCGCGCGTTTAAGGTCATGATTATCTTTTGAAAACTCATTCCATGGTAATTCAACGAATAAGTCGAGATATCCAAGTTGTATCGAATATTCAGCTGCATTGGGATTCATTCTTTGAAGTTTAACCATCTCGGTTTTAAAAATCTCGGCTGTTTCTTTCGACCATTTTTTCTTGGCAGCTTTTTCGTTAAGCTCCCTTATTTCATTGTCATGAGGCCCCCCCCCAAGTTCCTCCTGGATTGTTTTGAGTTGTTGGTTAAGCATATAATCTCGCTGCTGCTTATCCATATCAACTTTAACCTTGCTCTGAATGTCATGCTTTAACTCCAACATTTGAAGCTCCTTAGTCATGATTTCCAGCACTAAATTGGCGCGTTTCTCTAGGTCAGTTATTTCGAGAAGGTTTTGCTTTACATCATTTGCAACATTAAGATTAGATGAAATGAAGTTTACAAGGAAAACCGGGCTTTCAATATTGTTTATGGCAAAAACGGCTTCAGAAGGTATAGTTGGTGATTTCTCAATTATTTGTATACTTAAATCTTTAACTGATGAAATAAGCGCAGTAAAACTCGTGTCCTCAGGTATTTTGTTCTTGTGTTCGAGGCTCACAACCTTAGCTTTATAGTAAGGTTCGGATTGGGTAATTTCAGTTATTTCAAACCTTTTCTTTCCTTGAATAATTGCAGTTGTATTACCATCAGGCATTTGAAGGATTTTGATCAATCGGGCCATTGTACCCGTTTTTTGCAAATCATCAACTGTTGGATCTTCAACCTCAGCATTTTTCTGTGCAACAACACCAATGGTTTTATTCCCTGCATAGGCTTCTTTGATAAGTTTAATTGATTTGTCTCTGCCAACAGTAATCGGTATAACAACACCTGGAAATAACACAGTATTTCTTAGGGGGAGTATTGGTAATTCATCAGGAACGTCTTCTGCGTTCATCACTTCTTCATCTTCAGAAGAGAGAAGAGGGAAAAATTCGGTTTCGGTATCCACTATGTCTGTTAATCCAAATATTTTGTCCATATAATAGTTTCGTTCAGTCAATTTGTCAGATATATGGATTCAGTAAGAATCCAGTATCTTATAATAATCATTAAAACAATAAGATAGCATCAATATTTTTGAAACTGTCTTATTTGAAATATTTTAAATGATTATAAGTCAATTAATGTGCCAATGTTTTAATGTGATTTAAGAAATATTGAATACTATGGGGTGTAACTAATCAACAACTGATGTTTAGAAAACTATTATATCCCGTGATTTTGGTTAATTGATGATTACAAACTAACTTTCATGAGTTAACTTGAAAATAGCACTAAATATTTCTTCCTCAATTTCATCAAACTCCATACCCCGTCGTTTATAAACAGCTTTGGCTACTTCAACCGATTTTTTAAAATTATAGGTTTTGAGTCCATGAGTACCTCCCCACAGAAATGAAGAAACAAAATTTCGCTGGAAGCCGGAACCATATATATTGCTTGATACTCCAACAACAGTGCCTGTATTAAACATTGTATTAATTCCTGATTTAGAATGATCGCCCATTATGAGACCGCAGAATTGTAGTCCCGTACTAACGAATGTATTAACATCATACGACCATAATCTTACAAAATCATAGGTATTCTTTAGGTTGGAAGTATTTGTGTCGGCACCCAGGTTACACCACTCACCAATTACCGAGTTGCCAAGAAAACCATCATGACCTTTATTGCTGTATCCAAGAATAACAGAATTACTTACTTCTCCTCCAACTTTAGAATACGGGCCAATCGTAGTACCACTGTATATTTTAGCATCCATTTTAATAGTTGCATGTTCACAAAGTGCAAAGGGACCTCTAATCTTACTTCCTTCCATTATCTCGGAGTCCTTCCCGATGTATATTGGGCCATCACTGGTATTCAAATACGCAAACTCCACTATTGCACCCTTTTCAATAAATATATTAGCCGGATCACCTATTATTGAATTTGTATCTGAAATTTTTGATGTCGCTCTGTCGGTTGTTAAAAGAGAAAAATCGTCTATAATCGCCTGAGGATTATGCTTAAAAATATCCCAAGTGTTTTCAATTCTCAAAAACTCAAGTTGTGTTTCCACAATATGGTAATTAGAACTATCAGTAATACTAATACTATCGCCATTAGTTCGAAAAGCAATTTCAATATCTCCTTTTTTTAATATCTGATTTACCGATAATCCATTAATCTGGTTTACCAATTCGATAGTTGGAAGGATTGATCCATTTATTAATACATTTTCATGGCTAATTACAGTTGGATATTTTTTGCTTAAATATTCCTGAGTATTAAACGAAACACTTGTGTTCAATAGTTTTTCCCATTTTTCTTTTATTGTAAGAATCCCAATTCTTATATCAGCTACTGGTCGGGTATAAGTTAAAGGGAGAAGCTTATTTCGTTCAATTCCGTCAAATAATATATAATTCATAATCAAATATTCTACACAAAAGTTTTTAAATAATTCAAGGAAATAAAAATACTACAAATTATTCAAGTCACTAATAACTTATCCTTAAACAAAAAAAAAGTCTTTGCGTTAAGCAAAGACTTAATTTTTTTTACAGACAAAGTATCTGTTTTTTTACAAGAAAACAATATGCTTTCAGTAATACTATTGTTACTCAACAGTTTACTATGATGCAATATTTTTAAGCTTTCTTATCGAAATGTTTTTTGTATTTGTTTTTAAACTTATCAACGCGACCGGCAGTATCAACAAGTTTCATTTTACCTGTAAAGAATGGATGGGATTTATTTGAAATCTCAAGTTTTACAAGTGGGTATTCTTTGCCATCTTCCAAAACAATATTGTCTTTTGTGTTGGCAGTTGATCTTGTAATAAATGTATAATCGTTCGACATATCTTTGAAAACGACTAATCTGTAATTTGTTGGATGAATATCTTTCTTCATTTTTCCTGATTTTTCTATGCTTCTTTTAAAGGGCTGCAAAAATATTACCTTTAGTAGTTATTTCCTAATTTTTTTAATAAAAAATTATTGACAATGGTTTGGTGAAAAGTTAATCGTGTTTTAATGATATAATTTGTTTTTAAATTGTTGATGATTGCAGGTTTGTAAGAAACTCCATTGTATCTATTCCATCTGCGTAATCCCATAACTCAGGAGATTGACTTGTTCCCAATGGAATTGCATCTTTAACATCGATTGAGTTTGAAACAATACATTGTATTTTCGAGTTGATAGTTTCCAATAAGCTGTTTACATGTTTAATATCAGTATAATACTCATAGTTGACTACACTAACCGGTGATGCAAAATTACCATCTTCAGTTAAAAGCAAATTTCCTGTATCAAAGTGGTTTTTACTGTTGACCAGATAAATTGCTTTGTTATATTCATAGTTGTTGAAATATTTATGATTTATACTAACTTGGGTGTTAAGTGTGCAGACATCAAGAAAACGTGTGAAGTCGTAATTTGCTGGAACCAGTATGTGAGAAACGCTTCGGCATCCTAAGCCATAATACATAAAAATATCATTACTGAGATTTTTTAACTCTTCTACTGATTCATCTCCAGTTAATACTGCAATGCCATTTCTGCTTCTCCTGATGATATTTGGATATTTACCAAAGTAATATTCAAAATACCGTGATGAATTATTACTTCCAGTGGCAATAATTGCATCCATTTTTTTTATTAAGCCAGATGTAAAAGTTATCATCGAACTAAAATCTGGCTCAATACTTATAAGTATATCTGCAATGATAGGGAGAAGTTTGTTATCATCACTTGATAATTTTGCCAGAATATTATTCCCCGACATTAGCACCGAAAGGAAATCGTGAAAACCAACAATGGGAATATTTCCAGCCATAACAACTCCAATAGTGCTAGCCGATTTATTGCTTTCCAGCTTTTGTTTATACGGATCAATCCATTTTATGATGTTATTTTTCTCGAGACTTTTTCCAATCGAAGTTAACATAAACCTAACGTTCTCTTCAATAAACCAACCATTGTAATGTGTGGCATCAATTACAGTTTTATCGAGTAAGTTAACAATTTCATTGTCATATGAATTGTTACGCTGGTTAAGTCCAACTTCCAAAAGAATTTTACCTAATTCTGAAAAAGCATTTATACGGTTAGTAAGACTGATCATTGATAATTTTTTGCAAAAATATGAATTAACTGAAATGAAGGTAAGGAGAAAATCAAAATGGGTTTAAACCTTGACGGTTATTATGGTTCATAAAAAGACTGTTGTTACCCATTCCCGACATCATCGGATAACCATTGGGGTTATACATTGGATAGTTTTGCTGACGATATTCAAAACCAACATTTATTCTAAAATTGTCGGTTACTTTATACTCAACGTCCATAATTACACCTTGCGAACTAAAATCATAAATAGATCCTACTGGTTCAATTTCAGGAGTTTTTGAATTTAAGTTAAATGTTTTGTATGCCGTTCCCCGAAGTGTAATTTTTTCATTAAGTAGATAGTCGCCAGAAACAAAAACATGGCCATAATTTGAAGGGCTTGAGTTAAACATACTTTCACCATTACCACCCATTAAAAATGTTGAATAACCAATTCCTGTTCTTAATGAAAACTTATTTGTAACGGGGAAGGTTATTTGAGGTATAATAGATGTTCCGATTGCACTATATCCATAACCAAATGAACTAAAAGAAGTTGATAAGGATACTGAAACCTTCGGTTTCGTTTTATTTAAAAAACCATTATTAGTAAGGTCGCCGGATAAATTAACCTGAGCAATTAATGAATTGCAGCTCATTAATATGATTCCATATAATCCGATATTACATATTAATATTCTTAGCTTCATGGTTTTGTTTAGTTTGCAAAAGTAGTTAAAAGCAGTTTAATAATCATTTTCTAGAGTTTCATTTATTCTGAACGAAGATGTATGTTCTCCTACATCCATAAGTATAACTTTCATAATTATAAGTTCGGCAAGCAAATTTTCGGTTTTATATCTTGAAAGATTTATTTCGTCAATAATTTGCTTAAGAGATAAGTACTTATGAATATTGAATAAGTCAAGTAGCTTTTTCGCTTCATTGGAATAAACGAATTTTATTTCCTTATTATTATTTCCCTTTTGCCAAATCTTCATTTGAATGCCGTTGGCAAGAATATTTTGGTCATCAATACGAATGTATGCTTTCATACTACCATTATGATCGGGTGCACGATGGGGAATAATATGACTTTGTGGAATACTTATTTCCAGTACTTTTTTCCCGTCCAGATTCCATTCCTTGGATGAAAAATTAATCTCAGGCTCACAATATCGGGTTGCTGCATTTTCGAGCATGTAGTACTCTTCTTCCGACCTAATGCCTGAAATTTTTCCGTTGTCATTAACTCCAATCAATAGCTTGCCACCTAGGGTATTTGCAAATGCTACCAATGTTCGGGCAATTTTGGCAGCATCACTTACCTCGAATTTGAAGTCAAGATGCTGGCTTTCGCCCTGATCAATAAGTAATTGTATTTTATGCTTTTTTTTGATGATATTGTTTATTTGAAATCAAATTGTAGCGTGACTTCCATCGGTTTATTCCAAATAATATAGGATCTACCTATAACCATAATCATGGCTATAGGATCATAATAAATTATGATTTATTTAAATTCGATATTTTCTTTTGACATTGTTTTTTCACAATAATGGCATGCAAGTTTCATTTCTCCATTGTAATCTGTAATTACACGGAAGTTTGTTTTAACATCCTGTATATTTGTAACGCACTTTGGGTTAAAGCATTTTACAATTTTCTCAACATACTCAGGAAGATGAACTTGTTCCTTTTTTGTTACTTCATAATCAATAATTTCAATGAGTGTTGCTGATGGTGCTACTAAGGCAATTTTGTTTATTTCTTCGTCTGCAAAATATTTTTCACTGATTTTTATGATACCTTTTTTGCCAAATTTTTGACTCTCTAATCCTGTCCCAAAATAGATTTGGTTGCTGTAAGTATCAAGGTTTAACATGCGGAGAACCTGAAATGATTTTTCAGAAGGTATATGATCGATTACTGTTCCATTACGTATGGCAGACACTTTTAACTCTTTTCTTTTATTATTTTCCATGATAATAGTTGTTTATCAGTTGTAATATTATGTGAATTCCTTTTGTTGTAAATCTACTTTAGTCCAAGTATGGCTGCTATTAAAGCCTGACGAACATA
>CALDOI010000098.1 GCA_937912115.1 uncultured Bacteroidota bacterium
ATATAAAAAGAAAAGCCCCGTGACCAGGCGGTCAGGGACTTTTCA
Source organism: uncultured Bacteroidota bacterium (assembly GCA_937912115.1). GTDB lineage: Bacteria > Bacteroidota > Bacteroidia > Bacteroidales > F082. Next base: position 46 of record CALDOI010000098.1, read on the forward strand.
CATATTAACCTAAAAACCCTCATGATTGAGGGATAACCCAAAAAATTAACCTGCTAAAGTTAATAGTTCTATGAAGAACTGATGCAAATATACAACAAATTATGTAGATTCCTTCTAAATAGAGTGATTTTTTTTAAAATTTTTTCAATAATTTTTGTAAATACCTGTGAATAAATAAAATGCAAAAGTGAAAATTATTCAAATTTTTTCTCGCGAAGAGTAAAATTCTTTCCTAAATATACTTTTCTTACATGTTCATCATTTGCCAGCTCTTTTGCGGATCCCGATTTTAATATTGACCCTTCAAACAGCAAATAAGCTCTATCGACAATGGTTAGAGTTTCATGAACATTATGATCGGTGATTAGAATGCCAATATTTTTCTTTTTTAATTTAGAAACAATCGACTGTATATCCTCAACAGCGATGGGGTCAACACCAGCAAATGGTTCATCAAGCAATATAAACTTGGGGTCAACAGCCAATGCTCGTGCAATCTCCGTTCTTCTTCTTTCCCCTCCCGATAATTGAATGCCCTTACTCTTCCTTATACTATCCAAACCAAATTCATTGAGTAGCGATTCAAGTTTTTCCGACTGCTGCTCTTTGGTTAAGTCAGTAAACTCCATAACCGCTTTCAGGTTGTCTTCAATGCTTAGGTCTCTGAATACAGATGCTTCCTGAGCAAGGTAACCAATACCGCGTTGGGCTCGTTTATACATTGGTTCATTTGTAATTTCAACATCATCGAGAAACACTTGACCTGAAAAAGGTTTTATAAGCCCGACAATCATATAGAAGTTTGTTGTTTTACCGGCGCCATTTGGGCCTAATAATCCAACTATCTCCCCCCTGTTTACCTCCATCGAAACATGGTTTACAACTGTACGTTGTTTGTATTTTTTAACTAGTTCTCTGGTCCAGAGTTTCATCCTATATTATTTGTTAATTTATTGTTGCTTGAAGTAAATGGCAAACTCCCAAGTTTTTGTATATATTTAAAAGATACCTTCTTTTAATATATCATGTATGTGAATAACGCCAATATATTTTCCTTTTTTAATTACAGGTAACTGAGTAATATTATTTTCCCGCATCAAGGTAAGTGCATTAACAACTAGTTCATTATTATTAATAGTCAAAGGGTCTTTTGTCATTATATCACTGGCCACAAGCCGGCTAAAATCATTATGTTTCTCTATCATCCTTCGTAAATCACCATCAGTAACAACACCCACAAGTTTTTCACCTTCTAATACAGCTGTTGCTCCAAGTCTTTTTGAGGATATTTCAATAATTACTCTTGAAACTGAATCGTTTATGTCGACTATAGGGACTAAATTGTTTGATGCCAGATCGCTAACTCTCATATACATCCTCTTACCTAAGGAACCTCCTGGATGATAGTTGGCAAAGTCGGATGCAGTAAACCCTCGTAATTCCAATAAACTTATGGCCAGTGCATCACCCATTACAAGTTGTGCCGTTGTACTTGTTGTTGGTGCAAGATTATTTGGGCAGGCTTCTTTTTCCACAGTTGAATTAACAACGCAATTGGATTGTTTCGCCAAATATGAGGAAGTATTTCCTACCAAAGCTATTATTTTATTTTTCCTTGCTTTTAATAATGGTATCAAAACTTTTATTTCAGGTGTTTCGCCACTTTTAGATATCGCTATTAATACATCGTCAGGTCTTACAATACCAAGATCGCCATGAATTGCATCTGCGGCATGCATAAATATTGATGGAGTTCCGGTAGAATTAAAAGTAGCTACAATCTTTTGAGCAATATTTGCACTTTTACCAATTCCGGTAATAATTACTCTGCCTTTTGATTCAAAAATCAATTTAACAGCTACAACAAAATCTTCATTAACGAAGTTAGCAAGATTCTTTATTGCCAAATATTCCTCTTCAATCGCTGAAATTGCTGTTTTTCGTATTTTATCGTAAGTATTCAATTAAAAAGTTGTTAAATTTAGTGGAATAAAAATTTATTATAGTTATATTTGTACATACGCATTATTTTTTAAAATATAAATTCTGATAGTCCAGGATATTACAAGTCAAAATTAATTCGTAATTTTACTACAAAGATATATTTTATCTAACTAATTGATGGATACTAATAACTATATTTACGAAGCAAGGAAAACTCTAAAAACATTTTTTGGTTTTTCAAGTTTTAAAGGAGAGCAGGAGGATATTATCCAAAATGTAATGGATAATAAAAACACATTTGTTGTAATGCCTACAGGTGGAGGAAAATCACTTTGTTATCAGCTGCCTGCATTAATGAAACCCGGGACAGCAATCATTGTCTCACCTCTAATAGCATTAATGAAAAATCAAGTTGACATGATTCGCAACTTCGGTACAATAACCGGAATAGCACATGTTATGAACTCATCATTATCAAAAGCTGAAATTAAGGAAGTTCGTGATGATCTTATTGCAGGGAAAACGAAATTGTTATATATGGCTCCCGAATCATTAACTAAGGAGGAGAATGTAATTTTTCTTAAAAAGATTGATGTTTCATTCTTTGCCATTGATGAAGCTCATTGTATAAGTGAGTGGGGACACGACTTTAGGCCTGAATATCGAAAATTAAGGTCGATAATAGACTCAATAAACCCAAATCTTCCTACAATTGCTTTAACTGCTACAGCAACTCTAAAGGTGCAGGAAGACATACTCAAAAACTTAGAAATAACAACTGCTGATGTTTATAAAGCCTCCTTCGACAGGACTAATCTCTATTACGAAGTCCGACCTAAAACAAAGAGCGTTATTAAAGACATCATTAAATATATTAAAACTCAACCATCCAAATCGGGTATTGTATATTGTCTTAGCAGAAAAAAGGTTGAGGAAATAGCCGAGTCATTAGTTGTAAATGGAATTAGAGCATTACCCTATCATGCAGGGCTTGATGCTTCTACAAGAAGAAATAATCAAGACATGTTCCTCATGGAAGATGTAGATGTTATTGTTGCCACAATAGCTTTTGGAATGGGCATCGACAAACCAGATATTCGTTATGTAATACATCATGATATACCAAAAAGCATTGAAGGATATTATCAGGAAACAGGACGAGGAGGACGTGATGGACAAGAGGGAAACTGCATAACGTTTTATTCTTACGATGATATTCAAAAGCTCGAAAAATTCATGAAGGACAAACCTGTTGCTGAACAGGAAATAGCTAAAGAACTTCTTTTTGAAACCGTTGCATATGCTGAGTCATCTGTTTGTCGTCACAAATCTCTACTTCATTATTTTGGCGAATCCTATACAAAAGAAAGTTGTGGAGCATGCGATAATTGTTTAACTCCTAAGGAAAAGTTTGAAGGTAAGGAAGATATTCAACTAGTTTTAAAAACGGCCTTAGGACTAAAAGAACAATACAAAGCCAAAATAATTGGAGAAGTACTGGCAGGCAAGAAAAGTGGTGATGTTAAATCGATAAAGCTTGATAAAACTTCATATTTTGGATCAGGTGATAAGCACGACGAAAAGTACTGGATAATGGTTGTTCGACAAGCACTCATCCATAGACTATGTGAAAAGGAAATCGAGAATTACGGAATTATTAAGCTTACAAATGAAGGAAAAGATTTCATAAAAAACCCATTTAGTATTCTTATTGCAAAAGATCATGAATACAATAATGGCGACGATGATGATATTATTGTTAACACCGGAGGTCAACGACAAGGAGGTGCTGATGCTGTGTTGTTTGCACTACTAAAAGATTTAAGAAAAGATATTTCACGTGAAGAGAATTTACCACCATTTGTAATTTTTCAGGACCCGTCGCTTGAGGATATGACAATTCAATATCCAATAACTGAAGAAGAACTCACTCAAATATCGGGCGTTGGTGTTGGTAAGGCAGCTAAATATGGCGAACCTTTCCTTGAACTTATTTCAAATTACGTTGAAGAAAATGAAATAACAAGGCCTAATGACATGGTTATTAAATCTGTTGTCAATAAATCAGGATTAAAGGTATATATAATTCAAAGTATCGACAGAAAACGTCCACTTGATGATATTGCATATGGTAAAAACTTAAGTTTGAGCGAAATGCTGAGTGAAATAGAGCATATTGTTTCATCAGGTACTAAACTTGATATTAGTTATTATATTGATGAAAAGGTGGATGAATATCATCAGGAAGAAATATTTGATTATTTTTCTGAAGCGGAAACTGATTCGATTCAAGATGCCCTGGATGAATTAGGAGAATCCGAATTTAGTGAGGAAGAGGTTAGGTTAATGAGAATTAAGTTTTTATCGGAATTCGGTAATTAATATGAAAAAACTTATTCTTTTCTTTACAATCGTAATTGCTTTTAATTCGTGCTATAATGTTAATGAGAGTGTTCCTGTTACTCCCGAAAATCTTATATCTAAAACAAAATTAATTGATATATTAACAGATATACAGTTAGTTGAAGCAGGTTTTTCCATAAGTGAAAATAGAAATAGCAAGTATAAACTAAAACCTGCCTACTATGATTTTGTGCTTAGCACCCATGATATTTCTTTATTGCAACTAAAGGAAAACATAAATTATTATCAGGCATATCCAAAAACCATGGAAGAAATTTATGATGGAGTTTTAGCAAACTTAAGCAAGATCCAAAGTCAGGTATTACTTGAGAAAGAAGAAATAGATAGAATTAAGGATAGCTTATCTGTTGCAAGCGATAGCCTTTCACTCCAAAAAACAGTTGATTCCTTTATCGAGGAATAATTATCTTGTAAATGTTGCTACTCGTGCCTCGTTGTCAATACCATCATTTAGATCAAAGCTAAACTGTAACTTATCTTTATTAATATAGCTTCCCGAGCCAGCAACAGTATACCCTGAGCCAAGTGGCTGCGAATCAATTGCCAATGAATTTCCAATAACAAGTGCAACAGCTTTACTACCAAGATCAGCAAAATTATTCATTAATATTTCAGCTGAATTAGAAGGATTTGCTACTATTGTTACTGTATAATTTATTCTTGCAGATTGATCACTAACACTCCAAGTACCTAAATATTTTTTTGCTTCGTCTGTCTCATCGTCATATCCAAAGTCACCACATGATCCAGTAATGATTATCAATGAGAATAAAGTGGCTGAAATTATATATTTAAAATTCATATTGTTACTATTTTATTACATAGAAATAATTAATGAGCAACCGAAACACGAACTGTACCCATGACTTCTTCACTATTCAATATACTAACGAAATAGAATCCATTTTTTAATTCAGAAACTGGAATCTTGACTTTGGTTGTTCCCTTTAAATGAAACTTAGGGATTGATCTATATACCTCCTGCCCAAGAATATTTGTTAACTTAAGTTGAACATCAGCTGAATTATTGAGCTCAAACTCAATATTCACATAATTATTTGCAGGATTAGGAAAAACACTAGTTATCTTTTCTTTCAATATATTTTCCATAGTACTAACAAATATTCCCCCTGCTGCAATAACTGCATTTGTTATGGTTTCTTCATCAGGAGGCCAAACCCATTGTTCAATAATATTGTGATCGGGAGTAATAATCACAACAGTAGGATATGAAAGAATTTCATAATCGCCATAAACAATATTACCTCCGCCCTGACTGCCACTAGCGCTGGGAAACGTAAGTCCGAATATTGAGTCAAATTCCTTAACCCCCTGATTATCATTCCCCCAATTTATTCCCATGAAATATACGTTTCCTTCGTTAAACCCAAAACTTTCGTAACAAGCCTGAAAGTCGGGTGCATAATCCTGACATGGGCCGCAGGATGTTGAAAAGAAATCAATCACAACTATCTTGCTTTCATCGTCCAGTAAAGGAAAAAGCCAGATAGGCTCACCGTAAATTGTTTTTACATGAAAATTAACGGCCTCTTCTAGTGGTGTTTGTGCAGTTGCCCCATTAAATATTATGATTGCAACAATCAGTAGAAATAGTTTTTTTATCATTTTATAATAGTCGTATTCGAATGCTAAAATAGTTATTAATCAATTAATAATACCTGAAAAGAGTTTAAAAATGTCTATCATTTATTCGTAATCCAGCTAGCTGGTTTGATAAATATATGTTATACGTAATTTGTTGTTAGTCATTAGGATTTAAGTTGTATTGTATTTCCCCATTATAATTCAAAACACAGAACCCAAAACACAGAACTCAAAACATGTTTCATTTAATTATCTCGGCGTATACATTGTCAGCTAGTCGGCTTGCCCCGATTCTGAAATATTGATTGTTAAGCCATTTTTCTCCTAAAATTTCAGAAACTAGAAAGTAGTAGTTTATGGCATCATCAACATCTGAAATACCGCCCGCAGGTTTAATTCCTATCATTATTCCCGTTTTATCAAAATACTCTTTAATGGTATCAAGCATAATAATAAAGGCTTCGATTGTTGCTGCCGGTTGGATTTTTCCAGTTGAAGTCTTAATGAAATCAGCTCCTGCAAGTATTGATAACTCACTCGCCTTTCTTATGTTTTGTACCGTTCCCAGTTCTCCTGTTTCCAATATTACTTTTAGATGAGCTTTACCACATGCTTTTTTTATTGCAGCAACTTCATTATAAACATAATTAAAATTACCTTCAATGAGCTTACCACGGGAAATAACCATGTCAATATCTTCAGCTCCGTTGTTTACCGCATCTTCTACCTCAAGTAACCTGATATTCAAAGGCGACTGTCCGCTTGGAAAAGCTCCCGCAACACATGCTGTTTTAACTTCAGTTGAAGATAGCAACGAACTCACCAGTTTTGCAAATATTGGATACACACAAACTGCTGCAACATTAGAAATCCCGGTAACCTTATTCTCATAAGATGTAGCTTTATTGCAAAGATCAGTAATCCTTTTTTCAGTATCATCACCACTAAGTGTGGTCAAATCAATTAGGCTTAATATTCTTTTTAAAACTTTTTGCTTATTAAGGGCTTGCAACTCCTTCTCAATAATGTTATTGCCACGTTGAGCTAACTCTCCATATGTATAATTATACTTACTGAATTCAATCATCTTAAAAATTTTCTACAAAAGTAAGAAGAACGAATAACTTATTATGTATCATATAAATTAATGACTTAACATTTGAAACTATTTGAATATACGAAAACGTAATAATATCCAGTACCGTATGAATTTATCATTTTACAAATGAAACTTGCTAACTAGATTAATTAAATATTTAGATGTAACATACAGTAAATAAATAGTTTGCAGAAGTTTGTTTTTTTTGAATGGATTTTGGCATATCAATTGTTAACATTGATAAAACCATCAAAAATGTTAGGCATTAGTTTAAAAAAACATACAGACAAAAAGACTCCTCAGCAGAAGTATTACAAATGCGAGAGGTGTGGCTATATAACTATTGTTAGGGATTCAACTTGCCCTATTTGCGCTAAGGATGGTTTTATAATTAAAATGATATAATTTAATCTGCTATGAAAATTAATAACAATTACTCGATTGATCAGATTGAATCTATTGGATTAAAAGAAAAGGAAGTAAAAGATTTACAGGCAAGTATCTATACCAAAGATCAGAAAGTATACTTTTTTGAGAGAATTGGTCAGGAAAAATACCGGCTATATTCCGTAATTAATGAGCGATCCTTTTTCCTTTAGTCGGATTCAACATCCGAAAAAAGCCCGCCTAAAAAACCTTGCAGCGTACCAGATGTGAGGTTTTTTTATGCCCACATGTTTCGATTTGTACCTAGTAATTTATATTTCATTGAATTTGTTTTTTTCTTTTGCTTAATAGAATCTTAATCTCACAATTATTTGGCTTGACCTTCAAATTATTTACTTTTGAGATTTAATAATTATACATCATCATTACTTACATGATCTGTTTTCCAAACGCAAAAATAAACTTGGGCTTATCAATAGTTGGAAAGCGAAACGATGGAATGCATAATATTGAAACATGTATTGTACCTATACCATTATTTGATATACTTGAAATTAAGCAATCGCACAAATTTTCAATTGAACAATCTGGATTACAAATACCAGGTGGCTATGAGGATAATCTAATTACAAAAGTTTGGAAACAATTACTGTCGCACGATAAAAAAATTAAACCAGTTAATGTATTTCTTTATAAAAATATACCTGTCGGATCCGGTCTTGGAGGTGGATCATCTGACGCAATCTTTTTCCTAAAAGCTATAAATAGCTATAATGCACTTGGGTTACATGATGCTGACATGGAAGCAATTGCAGCAATAATTGGTACTGATTGTCCTTTCTTCATTAAAAATGCAGCTTCAATTGCCACCGGAAAAGGTAATATGCTTACTTCAATATCAAATCCGATTTCTAACATGTACATAACTATTTTATTTCCAAATATTCATATTTCTACAGTTGAAGCATATTCAAGAATCAAGCTCTGCAATAAATCAATAATTCGTGATATTGTTTTAGGAGACATTTCTATGTGGAAGAATAAACTTAAAAATGATTTTGAAGAAATAATCAACAGTGACTTTCCTGAAATTTCAAGAATTAAGAACACCTTATATAATAAGGGAGCAATTTTTGCATCATTAACTGGAAGTGGATCGGCACTATATGCTATCTCATACAAGCCATTAAACATCGATAATCTAAAAAACACGTATTCCACATGGTCGGTTTTCATTAACTGATAGTTATATAATTCGAATTTATTTAAATTTCAAATCATAACAAAAAAAAATTAAATCATGAATAAAATTACTTTAATAACAGGGGCAACAAGTGGTATTGGTCGTTCGTGTGCTACAATATTTGCAAAAAACGGTCATGATATAATAATAACCGGACGAAGAATTGATAGACTGGAAGAGGTATCTAAAGAATTAAAATCAAAATATGGTATCAATGTATTACCTCTGGCTTTTGATATCCGAAATAACAGTGAAGTAATAAGTGCTATATCTTCGTTGCCCAATGAATGGATTAAAATTGAAATATTAATAAATAATGCCGGTTTAGCAGTTGGATTAAATACAATTCATGAGGGTGAAATAGACGATTGGGAACGCATGATAGACACAAATGTTAAAGGTCTTCTTTACATTTCTCGAGCTGTTCTACCCTTATTCGTCAAGAACAAAAAAGGTCATGTAATCAATATAGGTTCAATTGCCGGTAAGGAAGTTTATCCATTCGGAAACGTATACTGTGCTACAAAACATGCTGTTGATGCCATAACAAAAGCTATGCGTACCGAGCTTGTAAAGGATGGGGTGAAGGTAACACAAATTGCCCCCGGAGCTATTGAAACCGAGTTTTCAATTGTTAGGTTTAAGGGAGATAAGGAAAAGGCTGCTGGAATATATAAAGGGTTTAAACCACTTGAACCAGAAGACATTGCAGATATAGTTTATTATACAACCACATTACCATCTCATGTTAATATTAACGACCTTATTGTAATGCCAACTGCACAGGCAAGCTCCACTGTTTTTGATAAGAAAGCCTAGAAGATTTAATTTTTTACATTTGCAAGCTATTATCAAAATATCATTATGGAAGTAACACGTATTTTTGAATTGCTATCTCGTTATGAAAAATGTTTCAAACCCAAGGATGATGTACTTGCTGGGAAAGAAAATGGAGTGTGGGTTAAACATGATTTAGCAAAATATCAAAAAACCGCAAACTATATTAGCTATGCATTAACCAGCCTTGGCATTAAAAAAGGCGACAAAATTGCTACCATATCAAATAATCGTCCTGAATGGAATTTTGTTGATATGGGCATTATGCAAATTGGAGCAATACACGTTCCAATATATCCAACTATAAGTGCCGATGATTATCAGTATATCCTAAAACATGCCAATGTTAAATATGTTTTTGTTGCCGATAAAGTGCTTATTCGTAAAATAGGTCATATTCTTGAATCAATACATAACATACAAGGAGTTTATACATTTTCTGAAGTTGAAGGGTACAAACATTTTAATGAGCTTATTAAAATAGGTGAAGATAACATTAACGAAACTGAACTTGCAAAGATTAAAAAATCGATTAGTAAAGATGATGTTGCTACCTTAATTTATACATCTGGCACAACTGGTTTTCCTAAAGGAGTAATGCTATCACACGATAATATATTGAGCAATGTGCGTGCAGTTTTTAAGATTTTCCCGGTTGATGAAACCTCGAGGGGGCTAAGTTATTTACCCCTATGTCATGTATACGAACGCATGGTTAATTATGTTCTTCAGTACAAGGGTGTATCAATATATTATGCCGAGAACATGGCTACAATTGTTGATAATATTCAGGATATTAAACCACATATCATGACTACCGTTCCTCGTTTGCTTGAAAAGGTCTACGACAAAATCATGGCAAAGGGCAGAAAACTTAGCGGAATTCAAAAGCAAATATTTTTTTGGGCAGTTAATTTGGGATTGAGTTATCAGTTTGATAAACCAAACAGATTCTTGTATAATGCACAACTTAGAATCGCTAATAAACTGGTATTTAGCAAGTGGAGAGAAGCATTTGGAGGTAATATGCGATCAATTGTGTCGGGTGGAGCAGCCTTGCAACCACGCTTGGCACAAGTATATAACGCAGCAGGAATACCTGTTGTAGAAGGATATGGCATGACCGAATCTTCCCCTGTTATTGCTGTAAATACTTTTGAAGTTGGACAAAGAAAGATTGGTACGGTAGGGCCACCACTGGTTGGTGTAAAAGTGAAAATTTCAAACACCGGTGAAATACTTGTTATGGGTCCAAATGTTATGCAGGGTTATTACCACGACCAGGAGATGACAGATCAAACAATTATTAATGGATGGCTTCACACTGGTGATGTTGGTTTGGTTGATGAAGATGGTATGTTGAAAATTACCGGGAGGGTAAAGGAGATTTTTAAAACTTCAATGGGGAAATACATAAGTCCTGTGCTTATCGAGAACAAGATAAAGGAATCGCCCTTTTTCGATCAGATTATTGTACTTGGTGAAAACAAGAAATTTGCTGCGGCATTGATCGTGCCGGATTTTGAACATCTTGCATCATGGTGTAAGATTAAGGGAATTGAATTCACCACTAACCAGGAGATGATTACCAATAAGGTAGTTAGAGATCGTTTTAAAAGAGAAATTGACTGTTTTAACAAGCAGTTTGGCGATACTGATAAGATCAAAAAATTTGATTTAATCGATCATGAGTGGACGATTGATTCAGGTGAAATTACTGCGAACTTAAAGCTAAAGCGTAGCTATATCCAGAAAAAGTATACAAAGGAAATTGACAGTTTATTTGTCTAAGAAAAGATTGATAAATTTAATTCATTATCTTAAATACTAATTCTTTTAATTCTCCATAACCACTGGCATCGTTACTACCAACCCCTTTACTTTTTAAATCAAGTGTGCGAATATTCGAAATTATTTGCTTTACTTTTTGTGTGGAAAATGAATTGGCAGCTTTACTATAGTCTTTAACAAAATATGGATGGACACCTAGTTCAGATGCAATTTTATTTTGATCCATCTTTCGCAATTGATGATAAAGAAAAACCTTGATAAAATAATTATGTAGCACAACCGAAATCATCTGTAATGGATGATCCTTTGGATTAGACTCAAAATACTGAATGATACGATATGCTTTTAGCTGATTTCTTTCTGCTAAAGAATTTTGTAATTCAAATAAATTATAATCCTTACTAATACCAATGTTCTCTTCTATTTCAACTTCCGTGATTTTGGAGTTTTTATCAAGGTTAATAACCAGTTTATCAAGCTCATTTGTAATCTTTCCCAAATCGTTACCCAAATATTCTGACATTAACATTAGAGCAATGGGAGTAATTGAAAAGCCCAGAGCTGTTATCTCTGATTGTATCCATTTTGGGATAACATGATCTTTTAATTTTTCCGACTCAAATACAACAGTTGATTTTGATGCTTTCATTTTTTTATAAAATGACTTACGCTTGTCAACCTTTTTATGCTTGTGAGCGATTATCAAAATTGTAGTTTCCAGAGGAGAAACAATATAGGGCTCAAAATTTTCTATCTGGTTAAGGTATTGTGCTTCTTTAACAATAACCACCTGATAATTCCCCATCATAGGATAGCATCTGCTGAGGTCGATAACATCTTTTACAGTAACGTCTCTACCATAAACTACAGATTGGTTAAAGCCTCTTAAACTTTCGTCAAGTATGCTATTTTCAAGCATTGATACTATTTTATCAATAAAGTATGGCTCTTCACCTGATAAAAAATATATCGGAGAAAAAATATTATTCTGTATATCCCTAATTATATGCTCGTAAGTCAAAATTAAAATTTCAAATGTTTAACAGTTAGCCTATTGTTTATAAGTTGTTTTAATGAATCAACCCCAATTTTCACGTGGTCTTCAACAAATTCTTTGCTTACTTTAATATCGCTTTCAATGGTTTTAATTCCTTCAGGTATCATTGGCTGATCAGTTACAAGTAGCAGTGCTCCTGTTGGTATTTCGTTAACAAAACCTACAGTAAAAATGGTGGCTGTTTCCATGTCTATTGCCATGGATCTTGTTTTTTGCAAATATTTTTTGAATTTATTATCATGTTCCCAAACTCTACGATTTGTAGTAAAAACTGTACCTGTCCAATAATCTCTTCCAAACTCACGAATTGTAGTTGAGATAGCTTTTTGAAGACTAAAAGCTGGAAGTGCAGGAACTCGTTCAGGTAGATAATCATTTGATGTACCATCTCCTCTAATAGCAGCTATTGGTAAAATAAAATCTCCAACCTGATTCTTCTTTTTTAGTCCGCCGCATTTACCTAAAAACAGCACTGCTTTTGGATCAATCCCACTCAATAGATCCATTATGGTTGCTGCATTGGCACTGCCAATTCCAAAATTTATCATAGTAATATCGCCAGCTGTTGTACATGGCATTGGCCCATCACGCCCTATGATTTCTACATTATTCCAACTTGCAAACAAACTAAGGTATTCCCCAAAATTTGTCAGTAATATATATTTTCCAAACTTATCGATCTCCATTCCGGTATATCTTGGAAGCCAATTCGAGACAATCTCATGTTTAGTCTTCATCTTTTAATTTTTTAAGCAAAGTTAATTATTTTGAGGATTTTTTGAAGTAGTTTTATGCTCTTTAAATAAAACAACAACTTATCGAACAATGAAACTAAACCTTCCTCCATATGATTTTAAAATAAGAGTAAACTCATCTGGAAAGGATGAAATATTTGATGAATTTAGAGGGAAGTATATCATGTTATCGGCTGAAGAGTGGGTTAGACAAAACTTTATCAGATATTTAAAGGAGGTAAAGGGATATCCTCCAATGTTGATTGCTATTGAAAAGGGCATTAAGGTTAATACGTTGCAAAAACGATTTGATGCGGTAGTTTATAAACGTGATGGGCAACCATTAGTTCTTATAGAGTTCAAGTCTCCTGATGTTAAAATTAATCAAAAGGTAATGGAACAAATATCGGGATATAATTTAAAGCTGAAAGTATCTTATCTTATTGTTAGTAATGGGTTAACTCACTACTGTTGCCATGTTGATTATAAAACCGCCCATATATCATTTCTAAAAGAAATTCCCGAATACAAAGAATTAAAATTCATAGGATGAATTAATAGAAATTGCCAGTTATGTTTACTTGAAATATTTATTTTTTGTTTAATGTGAACATTAAATCAAATAAACAAACCATCAATACCTTTTTACAAATCGCAATAAAAAATGTTGATGGCAAATAAATTCATATTAATTTTAATTTCTTTACGTTAAAAAATAGTACATTTGCTTAAAATTTTTTGAAGATGAAAAAGACTTTAATCCAACTCGGTTTATTTGTAGTTATTGTTGCTCTTGGATATTTTGTATATGATAGTATCATGGAGCCCGTAAGATTCAACAAAGAAAAACAACAAAGAGAAAAAGTTGTTATCGAGAGACTTAAAGACATTAGAAGTTCGCAGTTTATTTTTAAACAGTTAACTGGGTCTTATGCACCAGGGTTTGATACCTTAATTTCTTTCTTGAAAGTTGCTGAAATTCCTGTGGTAAAAATTATTCCAGATCCTAGCGATACAACCTATACACTAACAATTAACGATACTGTTGGGTATATAAAAGTCGCAGATTCATTATTTGGGAAACGAGCAAATTTCAAATATACACAACTCACAACCGTTCCATTTTCTGGAGGAGTACTGTTTGAAATGCAAGCCGATACAATTGAGAGAGGTGGGGTTGAGGTTCATGTTTTTGAAGCCAAAGCACCATTTACATCTTTCCTAAAAGGCATGAATGAGCAAGCAGTTATAAATATCATCGCTAAATTTGAAGATATTGATAAATACCCTGGTTTGAGAGTTGGATCTATGTCAGAACCTTCAACTGATGGTAACTGGGAGTAATCTTCCCATGAAGTCAGTAGTATTGGTTTAATCCACTTTTAATTTTAATATGGTGGATTACCAGTATTTGAATCAAAGGTATCTTTCTTATTGACTCAACAAAATCTTGGATTAATGGCTTTACAGATAGTTCCATATTTCAGTTATTTCGATAAATCTTTTAGAGAGTCGCAAACCAGAAATTATACACTATCAATACAACTTTGGTTAAAGGGTCTTGTTTTTACAATTTATAATCCTGAGAAAAATAAATTCATCGGTGTTGAATCATATCTTTTTTCCGACTTGGAGAGTATTGACCAATTACCTTCGTATTTGGGTAAAGTTCTAAATAACCGACCATCATTTGCCTTTCCATACAAATCGGTTTTCTTATTATATCAAAACAAATACTCAACATTAATTCCTCAACCACTTTTTAGTGAAGAGAATAAAAATTTATATCTAGGATTTAACCAGCCTTTTCAGGAAAACAGTAGGATAGTATTCGACACACTAAAAAATAATGATGCAGTAAATGTGTATTATCTGCCCAATTTAGTTGTGGAAAAGGCTAAGGATTTCTGGCCCAACGTTAATATTCTTCACTTTTCCACTGCTCTGATCGACAGCCTTTCAATAAATTTCAAAAATCAGGTTGATCAAAAAACACTTTTCATAAATCTACGTATCGATTGTTTCGATATCGTGTACTTCAAAGAAAATAAGCTTCATTATTATAATTCTTTTGATTTTCACACTAAAGAAGATTTTATTTATTTTTTGTTGATTGCCATTGATCAACTAATGCTAAATCCTGAGGATGTAAATGTTATTTTACTGGGTTATATCGATAAAATTGATGATCGTCACAGGATGATTCATCAGTATATCAAAAACTATAGTTTTATTTCCAGAAATGATAATTATGGTTACTCGTTTGTATTGGATGAATTACGACACCACCAATATTATACATTATTTAATGCATTACAATGCGAATAGTTAGCGGCAAATACAAGCGCCGAATAATAGCTCCCCCAAATAATCTACCCGTACGCCCCACAACTGATATGGCTAAGGAAAGCTTATTTAATATAATGGGAAATCATGTTGATTTTAGGGGAAAAAATGTGCTTGATTTGTTTGCCGGAACGGGAAATATATCCTACGAATTTGTATCAAGAGGCAGTAGTTCGGTAACAGCTGTTGATCATGATTTCGGGTGTATTAAGTTTATTAATGAAACTGCTCAGAAGCTTGAAATGCCCGAATTATCAGTAATTAAACAGGATGTTTTCAAATTTATGTCGATGTCGAAACGAAGGTTTGATATAATTTTCGCCGATCCTCCATATATGCTTGAAAATATTATTGGTATTAGCAATAAAGTATTTGAATATGATCTACTTAATCCTGATGGATGGTTAATAATAGAACATCCGGGAGAGCTTGATTTATCAAAAGAACTTAATTTCCATGAGCACAGGAAATATGGCCGAGTTAACTTTAGTTTTTTCCATAAGGCAATCGATTAGTTGTTTGTTTTATTAGCTCTATTATCATTTCAAGACAGTAATCCCCCCCCCAAAAAAACAAATAATTTGTAGCATTAAAAACAAATTGTACTTTTGCAAGTAATTACTCACTTTATTATGACTGAAAAACAGGAAAAGATATTACATTCAGCACTTGAACTTTTTGCTAAAGAAGGATACTCAGCCACATCCACAAGCAAAGTTGCCAAACATGCAGGAGTTAGCGAAGGATTGATATTCCGACATTTTGGTAGTAAGGAAGGATTACTCGATGCTATTCTTAAAGAAGGTGAAGAAAAAGCTAAATTACTTTTTGCATCCATAGTTTTTGAAACAAATCCGCAACTTGTTATAGCCAAAACAATTGATATGATTGAGTCATTGGGCAAAAGCAAAGAAGGATTTGAGTTTTGGAAGCTACAATACAAAATAAAATGGGAAACAGAAAAGTATAGTGAACAAAAAATGGAGGCACTGCACATGTCACTTTCAAATGCATTTAATAAACTGGGTTATGAAACTCCCGATATTGAAGCCACATTCCTTTTAATTACTATGGATGGATTAGCAACCAGACTTTGTCTTCAGGAAAGTTTCCAGGTAGAACCAATGATAATTTTTCTAAGAAGAAAATATAAAGTCTAAAAAAATTTCCACAATTATATAAGTAAGTACTCACACAAATATCTAAAATAGAAAAAATGAAAACTAAAAAAGTAGCATTAATAACCGGTGCATCAACAGGGATCGGAAAAGAATTCGCTCATATTCACGCTGAAAAAGGAGGCGATCTGATAATCGTTGCAAGAAGCAAAGACAAACTGGAAGTATTAAAAAAGGAACTTGAGACAAAATATCCCATAAAGGTAATGGTAATTGCAAAAGACCTAAGCCATCCTACAGCACCCAAAGAAATTTACGATGAAGTAACAAAGGCTGGTATTGAGGTTGATTATCTTATAAATAATGCTGGATTTGGCGGAGTTGGCAAATTCCATGAGAGAGAATGGAAACAAGATCTTCAAATGATTAATTTGAATATAGTTGCTCTTACTGCCCTGACACGATTATTCCTCCCCGATTTTGTTAAAAGAAACAGAGGTAGTATCCTTAATGTATCTTCAACGGCGAGTTTTATGCCCGGACCATTACAAGCAGTTTACTTTGCCACAAAAGCATATGTTACATTTTTCAGTAATGCCATAGCCGAAGAATTACATGATACAAATATTACGGTTACCAATTTAATGCCCGGTGCAACTGAAACTGAATTTGGAAAAATTTCCGGAATGGATAAAACTTCCATGTTCGAAAAAACTGCAGGAGCCAGAGGAGTAGCTGAGGATGGATATAATGGTATGATTAAAGGGAAACTGGATGTTGTTTCAGGATTAACATTTGGGCAAAAGATGATGATGGCAATGATACCTTTTACTCCCAAGAAAATGATATTAAAACAAATACGTCAGATGCAGGAAGTAAAATAACCTGTAATTAATTCAAAAATAAATGAAAAACAGAATGATAGTTTTCCTTCTAATTTTTATGGTTGCCATAATAGGTTTAAACATCTATTTGGCAAACAGGATTTCTTGGTTTTTTAGCTTTGGAAGCCCTACAATCCTATATATACTTCTACCAATATTAACCATTCTTTTGTTTGTTAGTATGATGAGTCAGATAAATTCTATTACTTCAATGGGACATATAATATTTGGTATATCTGCAATAGCAATTGGATTCTTATTGTATTTGCTAATTTCTACAATTGCTGTTGATTTACTGAATTTATTCACAACATTCCGACCGCTTACATATGGCTTGATCGCCTTTTCACTAGCAGCTATAATTTCGGTTTATGGCATATGGAACGCAACCAACATAGTAGTTAATGAAGTTAATATTGAATTAACCCATCTTCAAAAACCCATTAAAGCAGCACATCTTACCGATACACATATTGGACATTTTAGAGGTGCAGGAAACCTTCAGAAAATTGTGGATATTATAAACACACGAAATGCTGATGTTGTGTTCTTTACAGGAGATTTGATGGATAGTAAAATTCAGTTAAAAGCAGAAAGTATAGCCCCTCTAAAAAATCTGGATGCTCCGGTATTCTTTGTTGAGGGAAATCATGATGTTTATACAGGTACTGATTCAATTAAGGAGTACCTAAGAAATATCGGTGTAACTGTGCTTACTAACGAGATAAAAAACTGGAACGGATTGCAAATTATAGGACTCGATCATATGGTAGCAGATAAAAAATCGGTTAGCCCACATGCAAGCTCAAATGGACCAACAATTAAGAATACCTTGAATAACATGAATATTACCAAAGAACTCCCGACCATACTACTTCATCACAGCCCTGATGGTATAAAGTATGCCGAAGAATATGGAATTGATCTATATCTTGCGGGTCATACTCATGGTGGGCAGTTATGGCCAATAACTCATATTGCAGAACTAATGTTCGAAGTAAATAAAGGTCTTCATACATTTAACAACACGCAAG
>CALDOI010000099.1 GCA_937912115.1 uncultured Bacteroidota bacterium
CAACGGATACCTGCCTGCCGGCAGGCAGGGAATAAGAGTTTCCTAAACTTTAGATAGTGGTTCGATTCCACTCGTGGCTACCAAACTTTACCCATAAACCATCATTATGTTCTATGTTTATGCTATAGAAAGCTGTGTTGACAAAAAGAATTTATACTAGATTTACACTCGTTATCAATCTAGCAGAATGGGATTGGTATATCATTAAATGGAATCAAAAAAGAATAATTAAAAATAATATATGAAAACTAAATTTGACGGAATTTTTCCTTCGAAATCAGAAATAGACAAAAAATATTTGTTGGATTTTCCTTTTCTTCAATCAGAATATTTAATAGATGGGGAAATACATAGTTGGGATGGTGATTTTGAAAAAGTATATTCCCCTATATACATTGAAGAGCAGGATTCGTACAATAATTATATTGGGGATTATCCTTTAATGGATGAGAAAACTGCTATCAGTGCCTTAAATGCAGCAGTGAATGCCTACAATAATGGTCAGGGGGAATGGCCAAAGATGACAGTGGAACAAAGAATTGGTTGTTTGCGGAAGTTTGTATTACATATGAAAGAACAACGTGATATTGTTGTTAAATTTTTAATGTGGGAAATTGGGAAAAATTTAAAAGATTCGGAAAAGGAGTTTGACAGGACAATAGATTATATTATTGATACAATAGACGCACTTAAAGATTTGGATAGAAATTCATCCAGATTTACTATTGAGCAGGGAATAATCGCTCAAATAAAGAGAGCTCCACTTGGCGTAGTATTATGTATGGGTCCTTTTAATTATCCGCTAAACGAGACTTTTACTACTTTAATTCCAGCACTTATAATGGGTAATACAATTATTTTCAAACCTCCAAAACTTGGGGTATTACTGCACTCACCATTATTAGTTGCTTTTAAAAAATCATTTCCAAAAGGTGTTGTAAATATTGTTTACGGAGAAGGACAAAAAGTTATTGCTCCGCTTATGGAATCTGGAAAAATAAATGTACTAGCTTTTATAGGTTCTTGCAAAGTAGCTGATATATTAAAGAAACAGCATCCCTATCCACATTTACTTAAAACTGTTTTGGGGCTGGAAGCTAAAAACCCTGCAATCATACTTTCAGATGCTATAATTGAAGATACTGTAAAAGAATGTATAGCTGGAGCATTGTCATACAATGGTCAAAGATGTACAGCACTAAAAATGCTTTTTGTACATGAAAGTATTCATGAAAATTTTATCGAAGTATTTGTTAACGAGGTTGAGAAGTTAACACTTGGGATGCCCTGGGAAGATAACGTAAATATTACTCCATTGCCTGAGCCAGATAAATCCGAATATTTAACCGGATTAATCAATGATGCTATAAAGCATGGAGCCAAAATTTGTAATTCTTCGGGTGGAATATCAAATAAATCGCTTTTTTCCCCAACCGTACTTACTAATGTTAACCAGAATATGAGAATATATCACGAAGAACAGTTTGGCCCTGTTGTTCCCATTGTATCTTTCAAAGATATTCAGGAACCATTGGATTATGTAATACAATCAAATTACGGACAGCAAGCGAGTATTTTTGGTGAAGATTATAACAGTATATCCTTTTTGGTTGATACCCTGGTTAATCAGGTTTGTCGTGTGAATATCAATTCTCAATGTCAAAGAGGCCCCGATGTCTTTCCATTTACCGGGAGAAAAGATTCGGCTGAAGGCACTCTCTCTATTAGTGATGCATTAAGAGTTTTCTCAATTAGATCTTTGGTCGCACTTAAGGAAAATGATTTAAATAAAAAAATATTAACTGAAATATTGAAAAATAAAAGTTCAAACTTTTTATCCACTGATTTCATTTTGTAAAAGAAAGAAGGAAAACACAATTATTATTCAAAAACAATTTTCTTTGTTATTACCGTTGTTCCTGTTTTAACCAATACGAAATAAATTCCTTTAGGGAAATAAGTGAAGTCGATCTGGTTAGTATATCTACCATTCACAGCCTGCATTTGACCTCCAAATAGCTGTTGTCCCTGCAGATTAAGTATGCCCAATGTAAAACCCTGATTATCTTCGGTTCTAATGGCTATATTAAAAATACCGGAAGATGGATTTGGGAACACATCAAAATAAACTGCTTGATTTTCATTTTCAGAAATATTTGTACATGGATCAATAATCAACGTGAGAGCATCTGTATCTTCGCCAAGGCAGGGCGCTTCAGAGTGAGCATAAAGAGAAAGCACTACTGACCCATCAATAATATCCTGTTCACCGGGTGTATAAATTGCATTCCCCAATGTTGAATCATTGAAAAATCCATCTCCTGAGGTTGACCAGATTAGTGAATCTCCAAAAACAATAGTAGGTTGAGTTATAAATGATTCATCTTTACAGATAAGTGTATCAACTCCGGCATCGATTATCACATTAGTAACAATATCAACATGAATAGTATCAGCATCTTCCATAGATGGCTGATAACCATTGGCAGTGAGAATTAATTCAAAATACCCACTATCAATGTCCTGTTGTCCACGTATATAAATGGGATTAAGTGTAGTGGGATTCTGAAAATTACCATCACCCAATGTTGTCCATAATTGTGATGTACTATTTTCCACAGTTCC
>CALDOI010000100.1 GCA_937912115.1 uncultured Bacteroidota bacterium
TTCGTCACTCTGATCACTAAGATGGTTAAAAGTTGGATTATTTAATAAAAACCTTATTCCGGCACCAAATTGAGCTTGAAACCCAAAAATTGCTTTTTTATTAAATTTGTACGCATAAGAAAAACTTAGTGATATTGCATCTGCACCTATACTTGACTGATTAGTTTTTTCAAGAAAGGGCTGTTTTATATTCTGTGCTCTTAAGATGCCTACAAGAAACACAAACACAAATAATGGAACAAATATCTTATTCATTATGATGTATTTTGAGACTTTGTTGCAACTTTTATGCCTTGCAGTATAAAACATTGATATTTAGGGAACAATGTATTTTTCACCTTTTTTCATGTCTACATTTCAACGAAATCGGAGATGTCAAATATAAAATGATGACATTGATTTATAATCATTTTTTTTAACACGAAAATAATTATTTTTAATGGTTTGGTTGTCTATGGCCTTATTTTCGCCTACAAGGTTACATGTGTTGACGATAAAGGCATCTCAGCCATCTTATGCTCCCTCCCACTTTTAAGTACCCAAGGAACTCCCTGTAGTATTGAGTAAAGCAGAAGCCATGCGCCTTTTGATACCTGATTGGTATAATTGTAGAAAAAGTCTTCGAATACTTAATAGTGTCTAAATTATATCTTTACCTTTATAGTCTATTTCCGTATTGATTGTATTTCTCAATAATTAAAAACCTAAGGAGGGATTATGAAAAAAATTTTTCTATTGATATTGATAATATCCTGTTATTTTTCCGGGTTCGGTCAGAAGAAGTCAAACCTTGATCTGAGTTTTCCGGAAAACGAAATAACAAATTCCCAGTCTTATCAGATAGGGGCATCACGAAACATAAATATGGAGTATGAAAGTCTGGAAAATGACAAGACCGGATTTTCACTGTTGTCAGACGGGTATTTTACCATTGGTACTACAAATGGTTTATCACAGGATATTCTGGATAATAATTGTCAGATTACCTTTGGACACCCGTATGCTTTAACCTCCTATCCGTTTTTTAGTTTGGATAGTATTGTCCATCATCCTGAACTTTATTTTTATGATGAACCCAAACAACTGATAAATCAGGGAGATACACTTTTGGGTTTACACGCTACTGACCTTGAAAAGATTGACTTCTCCTTTAATATGACTCAGCAAAACAACGGTGACATTATTCGCGTGCAGTTAAGAATCCGGAACATCGATACAATTTCCCATAACATCGGCATGGGCTTACTATTTGATCCCGCACTTGGGTTATGGGGTGATGGTTTTACATTTATTGATGGGCAATTAATCAATATTGATACAACCCTCCAAAATAGTATTCCAACCATCTTTGATATATGGGAAAGGTCTGATGCTCCGAAAGGATTGGGAGTTCAATTTGAATATGTTAATAATTTACCTTCAAAATTAATGTTAGGCAATTGGTTCAATCTGCATAACAACCAGACTCATACTGCAACTCCGATCTATGATCTGGGTGTTAAGATGGAATGGTCTGAGACAATTATAAATCCTGATGAGGAGGTAAGTTTTATTATCGATATTAAACTTGAATCGCCGGAATTTCCCAACGGAGTTTTTATGAGATCGGATTTACCCTATTTTTTATCCGTAGAAAACAATCTCTTGTTTCCAAGAGATGTAAAGTCTATGGTGAAGCTTGCTAATAACAGCAATAATAATATAATGAGTACAGCTTTGGAAATATTCGGGGATGGATACATAGAGAACTGGAGTTCACCGGATATAATAGATATTCCTGCACACAATACCGTTTATAGCAACGCTTTTCTGGATATACCTGAAAATTATGAGGACAAAGTCATTATGCTGGAGCTAAACCTTGTGGATAATACGGGGATTGTAGATCAGATTAAAAGAAACATATTTGTGCCCGCTGCACCATTCTCCGATTCAGGATTGATTGTTACAATTGATACCATCATCCTGTCAAACTTTCCAATTATTGATTTAATATTTAAATCGCAAATTGAAGAAACAGGACAATATTTAAAGGATTTAAGCAAAGAAAATGTTTTCTTCTACGAAGACCTGATGAAAATTGAAGATTTTACTCTGGGAAAGGACACGTCAGGGGGTGTAAATCAGGCGGATATAATTTTTGTACTGGATGTTACAGGAAGTATGTCAGATGAGATTGATGGTGTAAAGGAAAACATTGTTGAATTTGCAGATAGCCTTAGCGCTCAGGGTGTTGATTTTCGATTGGGTATGGTAACATTCCTTGATGAGGTTGAAAATATTTATGACTTTACTTCTAATGTTCAGCAATTTCAACAATATGTTAATCAACAATACGCACACGGGGGCGGAGACATGCCTGAAAATTCCCTCGAGGCATTAATGGCAGCTACTCAATTTGACTTCAGACCTATGGCAAATCGTGTTTTTATCTGGATTACTGATGCATCTTACCATATTAATAATTCTTATACACAACTTATACCTCAGGATGTGGTAAACGAAATGCTGACACATTCTGTTGATCCTCATTGTATTGGCAATACTCAATTTCAAATTGATTTTTACAATCCGATTTTATTTCCCACCGGCGGGGATTTTTATGATATCAATGGTAACTTCCGTGATATTTTATTAGAAATAAGCAGGCTAAACTCTACGGGGTCATACAGGTTGTCCTATGTTTCCAGTGCAAATCCGGGAGACACATATAATGATATTGTTGAAGTTCATTATGCCGGTTTAGGGGGCATGGATACCATTACATTTGTTGCTCCATCAAAATCTCTAGGAACAAATGACAATGCTACTTTAAGATACTTTCCTAATCCTTTCAACTCATCTGCATGTATTGAAATTGATAATCCGAAAGGATTGGAAGCAAAGCTTGAAATTTTTAATGTCCAGGGACAACGGGTTTCTGCCAAATATTTCGAAAGTGGAAACAAAGTGTTGACATTCACATGGGATGCTAAGGACAACTTTGGTAGTACCAACAACAATGGTCTTTATTTTATTCATTGTGAATTATATGATCCGAAAGGTAAACCTGTTAGTTTGCCTGTTATGAAGTTAATTTATTTGAAATAATAATACCCGAAAAGAAATGAAAACACAAATATATACCTACCATAGCTACATAATAACCCTTGTTTTATTTGGTCTGTCAAAGCTTGCCATGTCAGATGGCTTATTATTACCGAAAGATGAAAATTACCCGGCTGATTTCCTGAGAAATAAAGTAACTGAAGTAACAGTAAAAGTTGAGGGCCTGGTTGCACAAACGGTTGTTTATCAAGAATTTGTTAATGAATGGAATCAGGCTGTTGATGCAGTTTATAATTTCCCACTTCCTGCTGAAGCACGCTCTACTCAATTATTATATACCCGAAATGACACTACATTTCGGGCTATCCTAAAGGTAGAACCACAAGACCCAAATCCCGGTACCGGTCAGGGTGGACTGGCTGCACTTGTGAATGCATATATTGGTCCAAACGGCCTGAAGTTGACTCTGGAAAATATTGCACCAGGAGCAATACAATCTGTTGAATTATCCTACATCAGTCTTTTGGATTACCACAAGGGGGCTTGTACCTACGAATATCCTCTGGCCACAGAAGAGTTTATCACCTATCCTATCGACCACCTGGAATTCAATTTTGAAGTAGAAGCCAATCGGGAAATAACCCAGTACAATATTCCAACCCATCCTGATTTTCAGGTACTTGAAAATGATGCAACCTACCTCAAATTGAGGATGAGAAAGCCTATGGCATTTCTTGCTACGGATCTGGTATTTAATTTTTCCGTGGAAAACAACCTTCGTAATATTGATTTTTATTCTGTCAATAGTGATACCATGGACGGGCATTTTTCACTATTCATACGGCCTGAGAATTATGCACTTTCAACGGAGTCCCTATCAAATAATATTGTTTTTCTACTGGGAAATTCAAGTAGTATGACAGGGTATAAACTTGAGCAAAGTATTGAAGCTATTTCAAACTCACTGGATCAACTTGATCCTACAGATTTTTTTAATATTATGCTTTTCAATTACTCTGTAGAATATTGGGAAAATAATTTAGTTCATGCATCCACTACAAATATCGATAATGCAAAAATTTTCCTGCA
The DNA here is from genome assembly GCA_937912115.1 of uncultured Bacteroidota bacterium. Taxonomy (GTDB): domain Bacteria; phylum Bacteroidota; class Bacteroidia; order Bacteroidales; family F082. Next base: position 4,138 of record CALDOI010000100.1, read on the forward strand.
AAGTGTTATTGGTACCGGAGGTAGCAGACTGGATCTTGGAGTTCAATCTGCAATGCAACAATTTGAAAATTCTGACTATAGCAATGCAATTATAGCATTTACTGATGGTAAGTCTCCCATTGACCCTATTACAGTAGCCCAAAGCAATAACTATGAAACAGGAATATTCCCCATAGGCATTGGAGACAATATTGACCGATATCGATTGGAAATGACAGCATCCTATAATTATGGATTTGCAACTTATTTTGATGAGGACGACAATCTTCGGGAAGGTATACTACGTGTTTTTGAGAAAATTAACAAACCCATTCTAAAAAATGTAGATTTAAATTTCAATAAATCTGATGTTTACAATATAGTTCCACAAAAATATCCAGCGATCCATGCAGGATCCTTTTTTCTGGTGACGGGCAGGTATCAGGATGCCGGATCCACTGTATTAAACTTAACCGGTGAGGATTATAATGGAACTGCACAATATGATTTCCCTATTGAGTTCACAGATAGTACAAACATTAATAAATTTTCTGAAAAATTATGGGCCAAAGAAATGATTGATGCTTTAGAGCAGGAAATATCAATATATGGAGAAACCAATGAACTAAAAGACTCTGTTATCTCTTTAAGCCTGCGGTATGAAATTCGTTGCATATATACAGCATATTTTGCAGACTATGAAACCATTTATGTATCAACTGATCCAATAACTGAGCTGCAGGCTAGTAATCCAAAATCATTTGTTTACAGCAATTACCCCAACCCATTTCACAACTCAACTACCATACGTTTTTATATCGATAATATTGATATTGGAAAATTTAAGGTGTTAAGAATCTATAATCTTCAGGGTCACCTGATCGCTATTATTGATATTAGTAATTTTTCAGAAGGTTGGCATGAGATAAATTTCGATGGAAAAGATATTTCAGGAAATGAAATACCTGCCGGGATTTACCTGGTTCAACTGCAAATCGAAAATCAAATAGTAAATACTAAACGCATCAATAAAGTACGGTAAATTAGATAATATCAACACATTATATACAGATGCTGACCGGACATGATAGATGTTACATACGCGTTAATTAAACTATATATGAATAATTCCTCATCCAAAATATGGACTTCTATTGGACTTGACATCTAATCAATTTTCCAAAAGAGATATTATTGATTGTTCGATTTTTGAAATAATATAAAACCCTTTTAAAAAACACATCTACATAAACAACAGCTATGATTACATAGCAGCAGTTTTTGTTCCGGTATGAAATATTTGATAAATTTGATATTTGAAAAACAAACCAAAATCTGTGCAATCTGGGGCAACCTAGAATAGCCTGTTCATAACTAAATCTAAAACTAACAAATTACTAAAATGAATAATCTTATAATAGCTAAAGAATTTGAAAAACTGATAAAGAATAAGTTCAACGTCTATAACAGTTTATTCCTAAGCCTTCCTTATCCAAATATCAGTAACATTGGAATGCTGATTCCATTATTGCAGAATGCATGCAAACAAGGGCTTGAATCGGGTAGCGACCCACTCGGAATTCTGGATTCATTTTTCAGCACTCATACAGACATAAAAGCGGAACAAGAGAAAATCGACTTTATGTTTCGTGTAATTCAGTATGTTGAACGACAAATAGTTCTTTATGACAGTGTTGAAGATGCCGCATTTACTCAACTTCTAACCCTCAATAATAATTTATCGCTGAAAGATTACATACACCTTATAGGAAACAAAAATGATTGCGATGCGATATTGGATAAACTTTCGTCTTTTAGTACACGGCTTGTATTTACTGCTCACCCCACCCAATTCTATCCTCCATCGGTATTGGATATCATCGCTAAATTAAAATCACTAATTGCGAAAAATGATATCAATGAAATTGATCTTAATTTACAGCAATTGGGATTAACATCCTTAATTAACCCCACAAAACCTACACCATTTATTGAAGCAAAAAATATCATCTACTTCCTTCGAAATGTGTATTATGATGCAGTAATTGAGCTGTATTCCGATCTAAAAAAGAATATTCAGAAAAGAAATTTTGATAATCCAAATATCATCCAGTTTGGATTTTGGCCGGGTGGTGATCGCGATGGCAACCCCTTTGTTACTTCAGTAACAACAAATGATGTTGCTGATGAACTACGCATGAATTTAATGAAATGTTATTACCGTGACATTAAAAATCTGGAGCAAAAACTAACTTTCAGGGATGTGGAAGATATAGTTGCAAAATTACGGACCAGACTTTACGTTGCCATGTTCGACAGGACAAAAACTATCAAATTTGAAGAGATAATAAAGCCTCTTTATGAAATAAAAGATTCACTCATAAATAATTACAATAGTTTATACATCGAAGAACTGGAAAACCTGATCGATAAAGTTAAAATATTCAGGACACATTTCGCTATTCTCGACATCAGGCAAAACCACAATGTACACAAACAAACCATCGAAGAAATCCTTAAAAAAGAAAATCTGATAGTAAACAGCCTGGATGAACTTCCAAAAGATGAATTGATTTCGATTCTACTCCAAAAAGAATTCCGGGTTCATGCTGATCAGTTTGAAACAGATATTGTAAAAGATACAATACTAACAATAGCACAGATAGGTAATATACAGGGCAAAAATGGCGAAGAAGGTTGTAACAGATACATAATCAGCAATTCTGAAGATATTTTCTCAGTATTATTTGTTTTCAGCCTGTTAAGGTGGTGCTGTTGGGAAAAAGAGGAAATACCTATTGATATCATTCCGTTGTTTGAGTCGATGGAAGGAATGGCAAACTCCGGATTAATTATGAAAGAACTTTTTGATATCCCAAAATACAGGGATCACGTCAGTCAGAGGAGAAATATCCAAACCGTTATGCTTGGTTTTTCAGATGGCACTAAAGACGGCGGTTATTTAAAGGCAAACTGGTCTATTTTTAAAACAAAAGAGAACTTGTCGTCTATTTGTGATCATTACAATATTAAGGCAATATTCTTCGATGGCCGGGGTGGCCCTCCCGCGCGTGGTGGCGGTAAGACGCATCGTTTCTACGCCTCCCAAAGCAAAAAGATTGCCAATTATGCAATACAATTAACCATTCAAGGTCAAACAATCACCAGCAGATATGGAACCAAAGAACATTTTAAATATAATTGTGAACAACTACTTACAGCCGGTTTGTCCAATAGTCTATTTGAAAAAGAAAATTCCATTTCTGACGAATCGAGGAAAATTATTGAGAAGCTGGCACAACTAAGTTTTGAAAAATACGCGGCGCTTAAAAATCACCCTATGTTTATTCCTTATCTGGAAAACAAAAGCACGCTGAAGTATTATAGCAAGGCAAATATTGGCAGCAGGCCAACCAGGAGAGGAGATAAGGAAAAACTGGAATTAACCGACTTAAGGGCTATTCCTTTCGTAGGCTCATGGAGTCAGTTAAAGCAAAATGTTCCCGGCTATTTTGGTGTCGGATCCGCAATTCAATCATTCGTAGTTGATGGCAAACTGGAAGATTTGAAGAAATTATTTAAAGAAGCACCGTACTTTAAAGCATTAATTCTAAACAGTATGATGGCTTTATTCAAGTGTAATTTTGAATTAACCCGATATATTGCCAAGGATGAACAATACAAAGATTTCTGGAACATATTATTTGAAGAGTACAAACTGTCAAAAGAAATGACATTACTCATTTCGCAATACGGTATACTGATGGAGGAAGAATCCTTATCGAGGAATTCAATTGAAATCAGGGAACAAATCGTATTACCATTGCTGGTTATCCAACAAGCTGCTTTACAGAAAATCGATCAGGATTCCATATATATAAATAATTATGAAAAAATAGTTGAACGGTCATTATATGGTAATATTAATGCCAGCAGGAATTCTGCTTAGTAATGAATAAATTGAAGTTTAATATTGAATGCACTAACATAAAATATGGAAGATGAGGTTAGTAAAACTTAGTATGAAAAGTTTAAAAAACGGATTTCTTATTTTTCTATTTATCGGGATCAATTCCTGCAATACAAGTCAATCGAACAGCTTAACACATCAAAACATATATCAATTTATTGAAAGAATACTTCCGGGGCAATCCTCCCGATTTACAATTGAAAATTTAGATTTGGAGGAAGGAAAAGAAGTTTTTGAGCTAAGTAGTAAAAACGGGAAAATTATAATAAAAGGTACAAATGACCTTGCCATAACAGTAGGTTTTAATCATTACCTAAATAATTATTGTTACACACGTGTTTCATGGTATAATGCAGACCCTATTGTTGCGCCAAAGGAATTGCCAATGGTTGATACAATTATTACACAGGAATGTCGATTTGAAAAACGATTCTTCCTAAACTACTGTACTTTTGGCTACACCATGCTTTGGTGGCAGTGGGACGACTGGGAAAGGTTTATTGACTGGATGGCTTTACAAGGTATTAATATGCCATTGGCAATTACAGGTCAGGAAGCTATTTGGTTGGAGGTGTGGAAAGATTATGGAATGAGCGAAGATCAAATAAAAGCATATTTTACAGGTCCCGGGCATTTACCATGGCATAGAATGGGTAACCTTGATGGTTTTTTAGGGCCACTGCCCAAGGAGTTTATTTCGCATCAATTTGATCTGCAAAAACAAATATTAGAGCGGGAGCGCTCCTTTGGAATGACTCCGGTACTTCCGGCTTTTGCAGGTCACGTACCCAAGTTAATCAAGGAAAAATATCCCGACTCAAAAATAACTTCGTTGGGTTCATACAATGTAGGTGAAGAATATGAAGCTTTCTTTTTGGATCCTATGGATTCATTATTTATCAATATCCAGCAAAAATTCCTAACAATTCAAACCAGGCATTTTGGGACAGATCACCTCTATGGTGCCGATCCATTTAATGAAATGAATCCTCCCAGTACTGAACCTGAATATCTGGCTTCGGTGTCAAGAACCATTTATGATGGGATGAGTAGTATTGATCCAAAAGCAACATGGGTTCAAATGGGTTGGACTTTCTATTATATGAAATTATGGAAAGATGATCCTGCTCGTTTAAAAGCTATGATTGAAGCAGTTCCTGAAAACAGGATGGTTATACTTGATTATTTTGCTGAAAAAGAAGAAGTCTGGAAAAATACAAATGCATGGCACGGGACACCTTACATTTGGTGTTATTTAGGAAATTTTGGTGGAAATACCGAAATGGCAGCACCCATTAAAGAAGTATCGAAACTTATTTCAAAAACAGAAAGCGATACTACACATGGGAAATTGTATGGTATTGGCTCTACGCTAGAAGGTTTTGGTGTAAACAGATTTATGTTCGAATGGCTTTTTGATTACACATGGAATAAAGAAGCTGCCAATACGGATAATTGGATAACTAAATATGCTCAAACCAGGACGAAACAAGAAGATACAATTGCAGATGAAGCCTATCGCAGGTTAGTTGACCTTGTGTACAACGATCAGGTCTCAGGAATTGCAACAGGAAGTTTAATGCATGCACGTCCCTTGCTAACCGGCGTAGCAGGATGGCAAAGGCCTAATAAATATGACTATAAGGAACTTACCAATATATTAAGTTTAATGTTAATGGCCGATGAGAAGAGTTTACAAAGCCCAGAATATCAAAAAGATATAGTATTGGTAACAAAACAAATTCTTGATAATTTAATTATTCCTGTAAGAAAAAAATTAAATGATGCATATCTCAAAAAGGACACCATAGAATTGGAAAATCAAATCAATATTTTCTTAGGAATTATGGACGATCAGGATCGTTTATTGGCAACGCAATCAGATTTTTTATTAGGAAAATGGCTGGATGATGCCCGTAAATTTGGAAACGACTCTATTAGCAAAGCTTATTACGAAAAAGATGCCCGCGTATTAATAACAACCTGGGGTGGCGAAGGTAATGGCATTATTGATTATGCCAGCCGTAGTCTTTCGGGTTTAATATCTTCATATTACAAAAAGCGATGGGAAAATTTCTTTGAAAAGCTTAAAACCAACGTAAAGAACGACGATCTAACTATAGATACCGAAGCTTTCAAAAAAGAAATGGCTTCTTTTGAATGGGGATGGACAAATCAACAAGAAACATTTAACACCGAACCCCAGGGCAATCAGATGGAAATTGTAAGGGAAATTCATAATAAGTATAATAAGCTTTTTGAAATTAGCAATGAATAACTAAATGAAATAAAACAAAGCCTCAACTATATCTATCAAGTCAAAATAAATATACATTTGTCTTACAAACGGGGTGTAGCGCAGCCAGGC
>CALDOI010000101.1 GCA_937912115.1 uncultured Bacteroidota bacterium
GGCCTGTTGATGAGATAGCAATGGAACATGGTCATCGTTACGACTTTTTTAACTGTCCGCAACCATTGATTAACGAAAATCAAATACTACCTCCGGGCTATTTTATTACACGACTTTACGGTTCAGGTTTGGCTACTCGAAATCAGACAAATATTAAGGATATTTCAAATGCAAAATCAGATATTGAATTCTCAGCAGCCTGGACATTGGCAACAGGGTATGTGATTCATGATTTTAATATAAATCGCGATACACTTCAAATGGATTCAAATAAAGTGATAATGAGTGGTATAAATGGATATGACGCAAATATGTCATTTAATGGAGCAAAAGAAATGTATGGTAAAAACATTGAATCGTTGTGGCAGCAAACTCAGGTAGTTAATAAGGTACCTGTACCACTTGATGTATTATTGGCAATTTTAAACGGACATTATTTGTACGATGCTGCATTGGAAGAGTATCTTGCAGATTATCTTGGGCCAAATCATCCAAAGATTGTGGCTTTTGGTCATTCGCATGAACCAAGATTAAAAGTATTCCCACTTGAAGATTATTATACTGGCATATACGCAAATTCAGGATCTTGGCTTGATTCTGCCCAAAGCGCATATGATGTACGTACATTTTTAGTAATTAGTCCTGCCGATTGGACTGGTTCGGAACTTGATGTCGTTACACTATATCAATATAATACAACATCATCAGGAGGATATGCTCCTTCTCAAATAAGTGAGGAGAGCATTGAAAATAAGTAAATTGGCATTTAAGATATGAATGAAATATCATGGAATGATTTTGAGAAAGTAGTTATGTGCTCGGGTACAATTATTGATGTTAATGATTTTCCCCAGGCACGAAAACCAGCCTATATAATTACGGTTGATTTTGGTGATGAAATTGGCATTAGAAAATCGAGTGCACAAATAACAGACCTATATTCGAAAGAAGAATTGAAAGGAAAACAAATAATTGGCGTTGTGAACTTTCCTGTAAAGCAAATTGGTCCGTTTATGTCAGAATTTTTAATTACCGGTATAATTCAAAAGGATGGCAGTGTTGTACTTGCCGTTCCTGATAAAAAAGTTGATAATGGATTAAGGCTAGGATAGAGTGATAATTCAGAAGCCCAAATTATTGCATAATGACTCTTTTATTATCTAATTGAAGGTTAAAGCCCTGCTATTTCATCGCAGTTACTTTTTGTTCCTGTAAACTTTGTGTTATGAAGTCGGAAGTCCGAAGCTAGAAGTAAATCTACTTCGGTCTTCCAACTTCTGACCTCTAGCCACATTTGGTAGTTATTAGAACGAATTCTATTCGTAAAACAAACCAATGTACTTCCAGAGTATAGAGGTCTATTTCTTTAGCTTATCCTTAAAAACCTTCTCAAATTTCTCAATTTTTGGTGTAATTACAAATGAGCAATATGAGTTTGCAGGATTATTTTTATAATAGTCGTTATGATAGTCTTCGGCAGGGTAGTATGCCTCAAATTTTTCAATTACAGTAACAATTGGATCATCCCATATATCTGCTTCTTCTAATTCTCCTAAATAATTCTTTGCCAGTCTTTCTTGTTCCGTATCATGATAGAAAATTACCGATCTGTATTGAGTGCCAACATCAGCACCTTGTCGGTTTAATGTTGTAGGGTTGTGGGTTTTCCAAAAAACCTCAAGCAGTGTTGCATATGATACTACCTCTTGGTCATATGTAATTTGTGTTACTTCGGCATGTCCGGTTGTGCCCGAAACAACTTCTTTATAAGTAGGATTTTTCCTGTGTCCGCCCGAAAAGCCGGGCTCTACCTTAATTACTCCTTCAATTCTGTCAAAGATAGCTTCGGTACACCAAAAGCATCCTGATCCAAATGTTGCGACTTTTATATTCATATTGTTTTTTTTCTGAGAAAATGCACTATGAGCCAGACTTATAAAAACGGTTAGTAATAGCACACTAAATAAATCTTTAAATTTCATATTGCAAATATATTCAGTAGATAAGCAACAGTATTGTTTTTAACAAAGTTTTAACTACTGATGTTGGTTTAGTGAGTTATTAATCGAGCAAAAATAATACAAGATGTTTGTTATTAGGCGTTTAGTTTAGTAAACATATAAGTAATAACAAATAACGTATAACTACTAGAAGGTAACAATTATCGTATAACAACTAACGTATAACAACTAACGTATAACCAATAACAATTGCCCATAATTTCAGATACTATATAAGAATCAGCTTCTTACCATAAATAAGTTCTTCCAATTCAGGAGTGGGTCCCAAAAACTTATCTCTAAAACCATTCATTTCATCGGTGGTTTTTTCTGATAGCAATCCTGCCATTTGTTTCATGGCGCTTTCTCCAATAATAATTGGAGGAGTATTCATAATTAATTGCGAGCCTTTAAATTGTGCAACAACCTGATATTCCTTCATCTCGCTAATTTCACCCCCCTCAAAAAAACATTTTGATAACCAGTTATCCATGTCGAAGTTATTCATATCAAGAACTATGGGTTGTGAACCTCTCTTTTGCATCACATCGGTATAATACTTTTGAAGGCTTTGAAGCGATTCTTCCGACATGGATTTTTGCATCTTCATATGGCAATCCTGACAAATGGCAAACTCATAAATTGTTGATGAAAAATCATGGCCTTCGTAATTTCGTAGGGCTTTTTCCACAACATAAGGAACATCATTTTCAAGTAAATATTTGTTGCAAATATTACAGTTTTCGAAAGGCTCATCTGTAACATCAGAAAAGAAACGTTGAGGTATTTTTATTGAAAATTCTCCTTGATTCATAGCATGCAATCAGAATGCAAAAATAA
>CALDOI010000102.1 GCA_937912115.1 uncultured Bacteroidota bacterium
TTGGCATTCTTACATAAAACATTGATGCAAATGCCGAACGCCATGAAGTTAGATTGGAATAATTAGAGTAATAGGAATCATTGTTTGGTGCCGACCGACTCCAATCGTCATAGCCCCATCTTCCACCAACAGCGTCAAGGTTTAGTGTGAAATATTCCAGCCATTCGCGTGCCGCTGATATTTGCTCGTAATAGTAATACTCCGCTTTTAATTCTTCGTATTTAACAGTAGGGGAGTTATGAGAAGCAGAATCGACTAATACTCTTAAAGGTGGTAGTCGTTTTGTTATATCGTCAGTTAAAGGATTGAAATATTGAGTTTTATCAACTTGATTATTCTGCCCAATAGCCGATCCAACACTAAGTGTTAAAAATAATACGACACATATGTTTGTTATCAAACTTCTCATTTAAAATCCTGTCTTTCCATCCCTAAGTTATAACTGATGCAAGCTACTAAATTAATATTCGATAGTATTTAAGTGATTTAATAGTTATTAATATTTTTATTAACAATAATATTATACATTTTCTTTTTGCAATAACGCTGGTATAGTTCTGAAGATCAATCTTATGTCGCCCCAAAAAGAATAGGATTCTGCGTATTTATTATCTAAGGCTTTTCGTTCTTCTTCCGACATTACTCCTTTTTTGCCCCTTAACTCAACCTGCCAAAGACCTGTAATCCCTGCAGGTCCCATGAATCTGGCACTCCAATCATCCGAAGTGAGTTGCTCCGCTTCATATAAAGGTAATGGTCTATTACCTACAATTGACATATCTCCTTTAAAAACGTTTATTAATTGGGGAAGTTCATCAATGCTAGTATTTCTAATGAAATTACCAATTTTAGTAACCCTGGGATCATTTTTAATTTTAACAAAAGTAGATGAGTCTTGTTTCTTCTTTTGTTCAATATACCAATGCTCACATATCTTTAACCCTTTTATATAAAGAATCGGAGAACAGAATTCTTCTTCGGGTAGTTTTTTGCATTCTGGACAATCAGTATCAAGTTCATCTGACTCGGTTTCTGTTTGTGCGTATTGGTTAAGATGTTTAAGGTCTATTAATTTTTTATCAGCTCCTGAATTCATTGATCTGAACTTTAAAAATCCAAAAATTTTGTATCCGGTTCCAACTCGTTTCGATTTGTATATTACGGCTCCTTTCGACTCTAATCGGATCGCTATAGCTACAATTATTAATATTGGTGAAAGGAAAAGTAAGGCCACTGATGAAACGACAATATCAAATGCTCGTTTCATAAATGGAATTTTATATTCTTTAAATGCAGAATCTGGCTTTTTTTTATCCTTTATCGTATTATAATAATCAATAAGATATTCAATTCGAACATGTAATTTATCCAGTTCAAAAGGAAATAGGTAAATATCATCAACAATACCTCTTGCCTTAAATGCAGCCTTGGTTATTTCGTTATCTTTTTCAAAAGTAAAAATTATGAATGGTGTTTTAACCAGATCAGTTAACCCTCGAATCATTTTGCCAACACCTATGCCATTCATCCCCTGTAATCGAGCTTCACATACTATAGTGTCGGGTATATTTCCTTCCTCTAAATATGAAAGAGCCTTTAATCCATTCGGTTCCTGATGTATGATAAACCTCTCAGATAGTGTGCCAAAGGCAGCAATGGCCTCAGGGTTATTTCCAATGTATAATAGATTTAACACTTAGGTATGGGGTTGGTTAGTTGTTAGTTTATGCGCCACGTCTGATTATCAGGTTTTGTATCCTTATGGCAAGTTCTTCCGGGTTAAACGGTTTTACTAAGTAATCATCCGCACCTAACTTCAAACATTTTACCCTTTCGGTACTACTTTCAATTCCTGAAAGCATAATTGTGGGAATATTTTTAAAAAAGCCACTAGCTCTAACATTAGTTAGGAATTCATATCCATCAAGATTGGGCATTTGAATATCAGCAACTATTAAATCAGGCATGTTACCCTCTTCCAGATACTTTAAGCCTTCTTGACCATCATTTCGAGTTACTACATCATATGTCTTACTTAAAAAATTCTCTAGTAGCATCCTTATACTCATCTCATCGTCAATAACAAGTATTGTTTTTTTCATATAATCACTATTGTTTGTATGATGTAATTATTTAAAATTCTAATGAAGACAAAAGTAGGAAATTTATTAGATAAACAGATATTTGGTATTAAAGTTATTTACAATTATAAGTTGAAAAGAAAAGAATACAGTAGAAGACTAATCGAATTAGCTAAAATCTAGGTAAGGAAATAATGAAGCTTGAGCCTAGGCCTAAGGTACTTTTTACACTTATCGAACCACTATTAAACTCAATTAACTCTTTGCAAAGCATTAATCCTAAACCGGTTCCTTTTTCATTTTCCGTCCCTGGTTTAGAGTCACTTTTCGATGGATCAAATAATTTTTCAATGTCTTCAGGTTCAATTCCAACACCATTGTCAGTAATTGTAATTATTGAATTTTCAGAATCATTACTTGAAGATATTTCAATTACTCCATTACGATTAGTGAATTTAATAGCATTTGACAATAAATTTCTGATAACAATACTAAGGGTGCTTATGTCGGATATTATAATAAAACTTGGGTCAATGTTGTTATGAATTGCAATATCTTTTTTATTATACATATGTTTTAACAAAGTTAAATTTTCTTCAACTATATCATAAAGACGATGTTTTTCTTTATTTATACTAATTTTTCCCAACTGCGATCTTGACCAATGCAATAGGTTGGTTAGTACGTCAAATGTTCTCTTACTACTTTCATTGATAATATTGCTAAACCTTAAGTGATCGTCTCTTTTGTATTTGTCGTAATCTACTGCCATAATTTCAGAAAATCCAAGTATAGTATTGAATGGCCCTGTAAGATCATGAGCAATAATTGAGAAAATTTTGTCCTGAGTTTCAACCGCTTTTTTTAAAGATTCTCTACTCTCTTTTAATTCTATTTCATTCTTTTTTCTGTTGGTGATATTGCTGAAAATTGCAACAAAAAGGTCTTGTTCACCATGTTGACCTACAATTATTGAGCAAGTTAGTTCGGCTACAATAATTGTTTTGTCCTTTTTAAATAATGGTATCTCTCCTTTCCAGTTCTTATTATTTAACAATTGCGGAAAAACAGTGTTTACCAATAACTGTCTATCTTTCTTTGCTGTAAATTGGAATATGCTGGCATTACTTAAATCTTCATCTTTTGGAAATCCCAGCATATTTTTTAGTCCTTTATTAACATAGAGCATTTTCCCTTTGTCATTACTTATAACAACGGCTTGTTCGGTGGTTTCAATTACCTTCGAAAGCTTTACAATTTCTTTGGTAGATTTATTTTTCACATAATTATTTCGAAAAAGCATAATAATTATTAGGAGGGAAAGTATTGTTCCAATTATTAAAAATATAAATTCATTGGATTTCTTTGAAAGTTTAATTGACTCAATTAACCGTTTTTCCTTTTCTATTGCATACAAATTACTAAAAAATATTACTTTCTCATTGGTTCTTTTTAATAATACTGAATCGTTGTAATGTGATTTAAGCTCGTAATAGTATAGCGCTTCTTTAAAGTTACCTTTATGTTTATTTAGTAAACTTAACTTTTCATATCCCCTTGATATAAAGGCTAGAATCTTTTGTTCTTCAGCTATTGATAACCCCTTTTCCAGATAGTTTTGGGCTTTATTGTACTTGTTAAGCTCAATATAATTACCACCAATGTTTAACAAAGAAGAGCATATGGAGGCAATATGACCAGTCTTTTGTCGAATTGCAAGAGCTTTTAAATTATAATTCAGGGCAGATTCAAAATCTTTCTTTAACCACTCAATATGTGCCTTATACGTTAATAGGGTAGACTCTTCAATAACGAACCCCGACTCTTGCGTTAAAACTAAAGAACTATCAATATAAATAATTGCAGTATCATAACTGTCAATATCAATATAGTAACTTGCCAGACGGCGATATGAAAGCTGAATTAATCTTTTATTTTTACATTGCTTTGATGCATGAAGGGCGTCGTTAAATAGCCTTAGTGAAGATGCTGATTCATGCTCTTTAAATGAAATTATTGCTTTCAAATGTAAATTTCTTACGTTTGCATCTGGGTTATTATATTCATCTAATGCAGCTGAAGCCATGTTTGCGTAGTATCTTGCTGATTGTATATCATTAATATTTAAATAAAGATTACCTATGTAATTTAAAACATCAGGTTTTAGTATATAAATATTGTTTTCATCAACCGTTATTAAAGCACTATCTAAAACTCCGATTACCTTATAATAATCAAACTTAGAATTATAGATTTGTGCAATCCCTAAGTAAACGTTTGTTAATAGTTCGTAGTTCGATTCAGATATTGATATGTCTTTAGCCTTATTTAGAAGATTAATTGATAAGCTGTAATTTCCAAAATTATTGTTCATTTTGGCTACTAGCATTAGAGAATGAACAATCTGAGTTGTATTATCAACTCTATATGCATAATCAAGGGCAATTTCAGCATAATGAACTGCGCTATCAAAGCTTGAATAACTATATGCTTCGGCAACCTCTAAATATTTTGTTGATTTTTCTTCAATTGAACAAACAACAGCTACCTTCTTCAAACTATCAATTATATAGGTTTGTGCAATACTCTCATTACAAGAAAACGATATGATTAGTGTGAAAAACAATATATAATAATACGAAACCTTATCCCTAAATAAATTTGCAGATATTACTATTTTCATCAGTATTGTATCAACTTCACTTGGTGGCTAATTGAAAAATAATCAATTACTTGGGCAAACATAACCAAAATTCATCAGGATAGTTGAATATTACCAAGATTTATTTTATGTATTGCTTAGGCACTCTTTTATTTGGATACCTTCAATTGTCAACTTGATTGCATGGAGGATTATTTACTATCGATTTGGGAAGAATAATTTTAAAATTTATTTTCATAATACTCCCATTCAATAGCGACCTAAAGGTTTTGGGTTTGGCGTAAGTGC
>CALDOI010000103.1 GCA_937912115.1 uncultured Bacteroidota bacterium
TACATCCTTTACACAAGTTCAAGATTAGACTTTACACTAAATTAGTTTCTAACCTTACTGATTTATCTTTAATTCTTAATTCATTTTCGTTGAAATATCCTAAAAAAACATTTCTATAAAATACTCTCCAAATTCCATTTCCCATCTCCATAGCACCGACATATTTTCCTTGCAATGATGCAGATAAATATACCCAGTTATATGCTCCCCATCTCATTGCTCCATTTTTAGTTACTTTAAGAACTCTCATATCTGAATCGTAGTCAAAGTTAGGTATTTTCTCTGGAAAAGGTTTTGTAGAAAAATTGTGTACTGAAGCAGGTGTTTCCATATCCAATGCTTCATGAGGTCTAATATGATTATATTCCTTAACAAAGCTGTTTAACCGCCTTTGTTGTGCTTTTAAATCATATGCTGAAGGTTTTGCACATGAAGCCTTTAAATCTCTGTGCATTCTCTCATGTCTCCCATTCTGTTGAGGACTAGAAGGGTCTGAAAATACCGGCATTATTCCAAGCTCAATAAACCAATATGATAACCTGGTAAATCGTTGTATTGCAGTTACGGATCCAAATGGACTACCATTATCTGTATGGATTTGTTTGGGTACTCCATATTTTCTAAAAACCCTAGTAAACTCTGACTTTGCAGACTGTAAATTCTCTTTATAATGACCTTTTGCTGTGAAGATAAAACGGCTTTTTGAATCTGCAATAGTTAATGGATGACAGTATATTTTATTACCCATTAAAAACTTTCCTTTGTAATCTGCACTCCATACTTCATTACATACTTTAGGATCAAAAATTGGGTGTATTGGTTTTACTCTTCTAAGTCGTTTCTGAGGACAAACCAAACCGTGTTTATTCAGAATATTATGTACAGTAGTCACAGAAGGAATAATGTCGCCATGAAATTCTTTTAACAATAGCTTTGTGATTTTCTTAGCTCCCCATAAGCGATGTTTTTCTTTTAATTTGAGGATCTCATTAACTATTTTTTGGTCTGTTTCTTTTGGATGTCGTCTTGGTGTTCTGGACAATTCTAATAATCCATTATACCCATCTTTTTCAAACCGAGCAATGATTTTATAAGCTGTTGGTCTGCTTATTTCAAAACTTTTACATAATTCTGTGATGGTGTATTTTCCTGTTCGCCATTCACAAATAAATTCAATTTTCTGTTCCATTTTCGTTGTTTCTTTCCAAGGCATAGCTGTCTGATTTTTGTTTCAGACTTCTACTTAAAAAGTGTAAACGATGTTTCTTGAACTTTGTAAACGATGTCTCTTGAACGTACCGCCTTGCTGCCAACGGTGGCAATAAGAAACGTAGGGCATTTCGAAGCACCTACTTATCAAGTTACCAAGCCGTTTATTAAGTGTTATGTCGTTCAAATTTAGCACTTTCTGCCCTATGTTTTTTATTGCGTGTTGTAAAACGTGCTTTCTGTATTACTTCACCAAAAAATCCTGCAATTTCTTAAACAATATTTCTTTGCTAATTGGTTTTGTAATAATATCATTGCATCCGGCATCTAGTGCTTTCTTTTTGTCTTTTTGCAGGCTATAGGCAGTAAGAGCAATTATTGGTAAATCAGAAAACTCTTTACGAATAGCCTTTGTAGCTTCAAACCCATCCATTATTGACATTTTTAAATCCATCAATATGATGTCAATGTCAGGATTGACATTAATTGCCTCTACCGCTTCTTGCCCGTTTACAGCATTTATGATTTTACATTTTGAAGGTTTAAGCAAGTTTATAATCATTCCCATTCCAATGGTATCATCCTCAACAATGAGTAAGCTCTTCCCTGATAAATCCGGTACTGTAAAAGAAATATTTTCTTTTTCGGGATTTATCATGTTTTCTTCAATGATGGTTGTGGGAAAGGAAAAAGTAAATTCTGAACCCATATCAAGTTCTGACTCTATCTTTATTGTTCCTCCCATGACATTGGCTATCCGCTGAGAGATGGCAAGTCCAATACCTACACCTTCATATTTACGGGTGTGGGTATCATCCCCCTGCCTGAAAAAATCAAATATTACCTGCAACTTTTCTTTGGGAATACCAATTCCTGTATCTTTCAATTTAATTGACAAATAGTTATCTTCTGCAAGCATTAGCGATAATGATATTTCCCCATTGTGAGTGAATTTAACAGCATTTTTTATAATGTTCGACATTACTTGGATAACCTTGGGCTTGTCGGTAATAATTTGCCTCGTTGCAATGCCACTATCAATTTTATAATTTAGCCGGATATTTTCGCCTTTATTCGATTCCGATAAAACTTCCTGCAATTGCTTTTTCAGTTCTGTATAAATATCACGAATAAACACCACATCTTCACGTATTTTGATTTCAGATTGCTCAACCATGGCCAGGTCGAAAATATCTTCAATAATGTTTAGCAGGTTTGAACCACTTTCATGTATTAATCCTGCAAATTCTTTAATACTCTCATCAACTGTCATATCTGGAATCATGTCGCTAAATCCGAGGACATGATTTAGGGGTGTGCGCAACTCATGGTTCATTGTAGCCAGAAAAGCTGATTTTAACCGGTCGCTTTCTTCTGCTTTTAATTTAGCTTCCAAAAGTTCATTTAAAAACTTTTTATCTTCTGTAATATCTTGAGCTACACTTACAAAATGTGTTATTTTGTTATTTTGTTTTATTGGAGATATTAATTCTCTTGTCCAAAATATTTTTCCACTTTTTGATTTGTTTCGCAGTTCTCCCTGCCAGATATTCCCTGCTAATATTGTACCCCATAGTTCAGCGTAAAATGATTTAGGCTGCCTTCCTGAATTTAAAATTGAAGGATTTTTGCCGAGGAGCTCGTGTGTTTTGTAACCTGTAGTTTTTTCAAATG
>CALDOI010000104.1 GCA_937912115.1 uncultured Bacteroidota bacterium
GCAGAAAATATTAAAATATCAAACCCTATTGACCTTATTATTGCTGAAGGCATACACCGTCACCTTGCTCAATAAATAAATTTCTTGAAACGAAATTTCTTTATTACACCTCACCCAAAACTTTTTCTAAAAGTTTTGGCCTCTCCTCAGGGAGAGTTGAAATAGGAACCCTAAGGCAAGCCTCGGGGAATTCTTCAAATTAACCAATCATTAATCAGCGTCGTAGTTTTCATTTTCTGAAAGATATTCAATATCAGAATACTCATCTTCATACTTCTCTTTAACATCTTCCCTTAGGATTCCGTCATCATCAAAGTCGTCATCGTTATCAACTATTTGTTCAGCTCTTCTTATCGACATTCGGACCATATATATCTTCTCAAAAGTTTCGAAAGGCAAAGCACTTACCAATTCACCCTTACTATTCCTAAATTCAATTAAGTGCTGGCTATATCCTTCGGGATAAACAAGTTTTATTTGCTCTTTTAATTCCTCACTCAATTTATCGTAATCCTGAATTACTCTTAATTTATTAACTTCCATAACATTAAATTTTAATCATTACCAATCAAGTAAATAAGCAAATATAAGGGGTGCAACAATTGTTGCATCCGATTCAATAATAAATTTAGGTGTGTCAATATCTAACTTGCCCCAAGTAATTTTTTCGTTAGGAACTGCACCTGAATATGAACCATAGCTGGTTGTAGAATCAGATATTTGACAAAAATAGCTCCACATTGGAGTATTCGTTCTTTCCAAATCCTGATACATCATTGGAACAACACATATTGGAAAATCACCTGCAATACCACCTCCTATTTGAAAGAAACCAATACCATTATCTTTGGTGTTTTCTGTATACCAATCAGCCAACCAGGTCATGTATTCAATCCCTGATTTCATTGTTGAAGGCTTTAATTCGCCCTTTATGCAATATGAGGCAAAAATATTACCCATAGTTGAGTCCTCCCATCCAGGAACAATAATGGGGAGATTCTTTTTAGCAGCAGCAAGCATCCAGCTATTCAATGGGTCTATTTCATAATACTGTTCCAGCACTCCCGAAAGAAGCATTTTATACATAAATTCATGCGGAAAATATCGTTCGCCTTTGTCCTCAGCATCTTTCCAGATATTGAAAACATGTGCTTGCAGCCTTCTAAAAGCTTCTTCTTCAGGGATACATGTATCGGTTACCCTATTTAGTCCCTTTTCCAATAATTCCCATTCCTGTTTTGGCGATAAATTGCGATATTCAGGAACACGCTTATAATGTGAATGAGCAACAAGATTCATAATATCTTCTTCCAGATTTGCTCCGGTACACGAAATAATCTGCACCTTGTCTTGTCGTATAATCTCTGCCAATGATTTGCCCAGTTCAGCTGTGCTCATCGCTCCCGCAAGAGTAATCATCATTTTGTTACCTAAAGCAAGTTGGTTTTCGAAACCCACAGCCGCATCAACCAAGGTAGCTGCATTAAAATGTTTGTAATGTTTGGTTACAAACTGTGAAATTGGTCCTTTACTATTCATTATTTAAATTTATAACTAAGCATACTATAATACAATTTTGCCACCAAAAATTCGGGTGCTTTGTTCCCCGCTATTGGTGCTAGCTCAACAATATCAAAACCCACAACATTTTTTTGATCAAATACTTTTTTTAAATAACTAATTGTAGTATTCCAATCTAATCCTCCCGGCTCCGGTGTTCCTGTTGATGGCATTATTGAAGGATCAAGGGCATCGAGATCGAAAGTTATATATACGTTATCGCTCATTAGGTCTATTGACCTCTGCATCCATGTTTTTGATAAATAAATATCCTGCGCAAAATAACACTTTTCTTTATTTAGATATTGCTTTTCGCAGATATCCATACTACGAATACCCACTTGAATTAAATTTGCATTTTTACTTGCATCGTGCAAAGCACAAGCATGGTTAAACTTCGATCCTAAATAATCTTTGCGTAAATCGGCATGAGCATCAAGTTGAAGAATTGTAATATCAGGATATTTCTCATAGAAGGCTTTAATAACTCCAATGCTAATTGAATGTTCACCACCAAAAAAAGTTAAGAATTTATTAGTGTTTAATAATTCCTTTGTTCTGTTGTAAACAACTTCAAAAACTGATTCCGGTGTAGAGTCTTCCGTTATGTCGGGAAGAATATGAATTCCTTTTTTATAAACTTCTGTATCTGTTTCTATATTGTATAATTCCATGTTTTCAGAAGCTTCCAGAAAAGCACTAAATGCCTTATCAGCACCTTTTCCCCATGTACTCGTTCCGTCGTAGGGTATTGATTGCAATAATATTGCTGAATTATTATAATCAGCATACTGATCTTCTATTCCTGCAAAGTTTCCCATTTTCTAACTTTTGTAACCTAATATTTTAAACATCTCTTCCGCCGACTGCTCCTCTCTATAAACATAATCAATTATATTTCCTTTATCATCCCGGTCGATAATAACGTGTTTTGGCGAAGGAATAAGGCAATGCTTTATTCCACCATATCCACTAATTGCATCCTGATAAGCACCTGTATGGAAGAAGCCTAAATACAATGGCTCTTTATCATCATCAGAGTATTTTGGTAACAAAATTTCCTGATTTAAATCTTCAGAATTATAATAATCGGAATGGTCGCAACTTATGCCCCCGATATTAGCACGGTGGTATTCATTATCCCATTTATTAATCGGCAAAAGAATAAATTTTTCATGAATCGACCAAGCATCTGGTATTGTATTCATCAAGCTATTATTGATTATATACCACGATTCAGTATCATTCTGCTTTTTTTGTTCCAATACTTTAAAGATAATCGCTCCTGATTCACCCACCGTATACTTACCAAATTCAGTATAAATATCTGGTTCAATTACATTTTCTTTTACGCAATTTTCTTTAATATTTTTGATTATTTCATTAATCATGTATTCATAATTATACTCAAAACCAAGATGATTACGTATTGGAAACCCACCACCAAGATTAAAGGAATCTAAACTTGTACAATCTTTTTTTAGATCGATATACAATTTAAGGGCTTTTTGAAACTCGCCCCAATAATACAATGTGTCTTTGATGCCTGAATCAACAAAAAAATGAAGCATTTTAAGCTCAATATTTTCATTGTTTTTAATGCTGCTATTAAAAAAGTCAAGCATCTCGGTATGCCGGATTCCAAGGCGTGATGTATAATATGCTGACTGAGCCTCTTCATTAACAGCCATGCGCAAACCTATTTTGATTTTCCTATTGCCTGATAACAATTGAATTCGTTCAAGTTCATTAATACTATCGAGTATAATGGTTGAGTTTTTAAACCCGGCATCTTGTATAAGAAGTATTTTCTTTATATAATCATCGGTTTTATAACCATTGTGTAGTATAATCCTGCCTTTGTCTATTTTTTTTTCCTTGTAAAGATTCAATATCAAGTCAATATCAAAAGAAGAAGAGGTTTCGAGATTCACTTTATGCTTTAAGGCTTCACTAATTACATGATGAAAGTGATTACATTTTGTACAATAGCAATTAAAATATTTCCCCTGGTAACCATTGTTTTTGATCGCTCGGTTAAAAAGGTTTCTGGCTTTTTTAATTTGGTCGCCTATCTTTGGTAGATATATAAACCGAAATGGAGTTCCATGCTTCTCAATCAAATGCTTCAGCGACACCCCATGAAAGGTTAAATAACCATCTCTTAAATCAAAACCTTCTTGGGGAAAGTAATAACTTTGTTCTATCAAATCAAAATAAGTGTTTTTCATCTACGTTTTCATTATTTGTGGTTTAAATGATCGCCAACAGCAATATTACAAAGAACGCCGATGGAAGGAATGAACAAAATCTACAACCCAACTGCTTAATATCTTTGATGACAAATTTATAAAAGTTCTAATATAACAATGCTTTTTATGAAAATTTTATTTTTCTCATAACACACTGTATATCTATTTTATACAAAGAATTCCCACAAGATCAGTAAGACTTAAAATACATATAACAGATTATTTCAATTCTCCTCTGCCTTTCCATTCAAACTTAAACGCAAATGATGAAAATGCTGCCAAAACAATATAAATAGGATAAACAAACTCCATAAAGAAAAACAAAGGTTTTAGATTAGCTTTGCTTGAAAATGTGAGAAACCTGAAAACTAGAGGCATATCGATAAAAAACTTGGTAATAATAATCAGGATATAAATTGGTAATAACCAAGTGTACAACAAACTGCCCACTAACATTAGAAAAAGAATTGTATTAAACAAAAAAACAGTTAAGGAAACAATTATTGGCCACGCTAACTGATAACCCGTAGCCTTTGATGCCCATCTCATCCTTTGTTTTAAAAATTCTTTAATTCCAATAGGGGCATTTGTTGAAACAATCGCCTCTTCATTAAGCAGAAATCCTACTGACTGCGAACCATATTTTGCTACAACATGGTGAATAAGAAAAACATCATCGCCTGATGTAAATTTTTTCCCACTCTTTTCATTACTTAAAAATACTTCCCGCTCAAAAGCAAGGTTGGCACCATTGCCCATTAATGGCAAACCAATACCCACCGAACCCGCTCCAGCTGCAACCAGACTGACAAAATCCAGTGCAAATAATTTTTGTATTATCGATTTTTCATTTTCATAAACAACCGGACCAAGTATTATTTTTTGTCCACTAGAATTATACTGATGAACGATGCTTGTTATCCATCCTGTTTTTATACTGCAGTCACCATCTGTTGTGATTATTAACTTTGCGGATGACTTTGCTATACCCTCTTTCAAGGCACTTTTTTTGCCTTCTCCCTTGGCAGATATAACAACTATCTGTTTACCTGAAATATCTTTAATTGATTGTTCAACTATCTCAACTGTATTATCTGTTGAGTGATCATCAACAATAATTAAATCATATAAATTAGGGTCGTAATTTTGATTGATTAGTTGGTTAATTAGTTTCTGAATGTTAGTGCTTTCATTTCTTACAGCAACCACAATGCTAACCAGTACTTCATCATTATGTTCATATATAGCTGAACCAGCTGATAGTTTTAACCAGCCATAAGAAATCATCCCAATAACTATGAGATATGCTATTGTAACTACAAATACAATCCAAATGATTGAGCTAACTATCATTGTTTTTTCTAAAAAACTTTAAACTAAAAACAAATAATGCTCCCACAACAGCCGGAATAACCAAGTTAAACAACCACAATAACGAAGAGGTACTTACAACCGATACCGCCAATTCAGTATTCCATAAACCTTGAATTTCTAAATGGTGTTGAAAAACATATAAACTTACCGAACCTCTTACCCCTATTTCCGTTAATGCAATTGTTGGAATTATTGTCATTAAAAAATAAATAATAGCAATTAGCATCATTGCCTCAAAATAATCAATGCCAACATTAAATAATCTTAATAAAAGAAAAAACTGGAATGAAAAAACTGCATATCTAAGAAGACTTAATACAAGAACATTCAATAATTCTCTCTGGTTATACCACGAAAATACTTCCGCGTACTTCTCAATTTTATTGTAATATTTCCCGCTTATTCTTTGGAGGATAATCGAAAAAACAGAAAAATTTAGATAGGCTAGTACCATTGTGGTAGCAGCCGTTATGGTAACCATAATAAAACCTATGTACATCCAAAAATTTAATCTAACTCCAATATCAAAGTACTCGGGAAAATAAAAAATAGATGCAATCAACCCTAGTATCAACGTTGTTAATAATTGTGCAAAGCTCCCTAATATAGTTGATAATACCGCCTGAATTCTATCAGCTTTTTGAAGAATAAATACACGTCCAAGGTAATCTCCAACTCGGTTTGGCATAATCATACTCACCGATATGCCTGCAAAAACTGCTTTTATAGAATTCCAGAGTGATACTTTTTCTATCTTACTAATTAAATACTTCCACTTAATGCTTTCAATTAATATGTTAACTGGTAATAACATCAAAACTGTAATTAATATAAAATCAGACCAAAATCCAGATGCTATACTTTTGAAGTCGTTTAGTAACAAACTCAGGTCTTCCCTATAAAATAGCTGATCATACAGAAATACAATAGTGATAACTACAACCAACAACCTTATGAGGATATTCCCTGCCTTCCGGGGGGTGAGGTGTTTTTTGCGTAGTTTTGTTTTCATTTACTATAACCAGTTAAAAATTTGGAACGAATAATATTAGGCATCGACCCGGGAACAAACATTATGGGTTATGGATTGATCCATCAAAGTGGAAATACAATTCGTTTAATCACAATGGGTATTCTAAAATTAGGGAGTTATGATAACCATGCGCTAAAATTAAAAAAGATTTTTGAACGCACCCTAGGAATAATAGAAGAATATAATCCTGATGAAATGGCGCTGGAAGCTCCATTTTTTGGTAAAAATGTGCAGTCGATGTTAAAACTTGGTAGAGCACAAGGGGTTGCAATGGCTGCCGGATTGTATAAAGACATTCCAATTTTTGAGTATTCTCCGAAAAAAATAAAACAATCAATTACCGGAAATGGTAATGCTTCAAAGGAGCAGGTTGCAGCAATGTTAAGCAATATTGTGCAAATAGATGAGTCACCGAAATATTTGGATGCAACAGATGGTTTAGCCGCAGCTGTTTGTCATTATTTCCAAGGCTCAGGAATTAAAACAAATACCAGCTACTCAGGTTGGAAAAGCTTCCTGCAAGATAATCCCGATCGACAAAAAAAGTAATTATTTAGATTTGTATATTAATGACATATAATAAAAATAATCCTCAACAGTATTTCGAAAAACAAAAGGAAAAGTATACCAAATCCCTATCAGATGTACTATTGCAGATAAAAAAGATTTCCTTTGCACGTATATCGGTTTTCCTAATAACTGTTATTGGAATATATCTAGCTGTTGCATACGGCCAGCAAACAATAGCATTATTATTTATTTCGGGGGTTGCTCTGTTTATATATTTAGTATACATCCACATAGGATTGGAGAAAAAGAAAATATGGTATGGAACTTTAGTTGATATAAATCGAGATGAGTTAAGATTACTTGATGGACAAACTGAAGGAATGCCAACAGGGAAAGAATTTCTTAGCTCGTCTCACCCCTACAATGAGGACCTTGATGTGTTTGGTGAGAAGTCCCTTTTTCAGTTAATTAACAGAACCACTACAACAACCGGAAAAATAATGCTTGCCAATAGGTTAAACAACCTTATCGATGATATTCCTTCACTCAAATCCCGACAGGAAGCAATATCAGAACTGAGTAGCAAACCCAACTGGCGACAAAATTTTCAGGCAGCAGGCAAAATTTTTAAGGAATCTCAAACTGATCAGGCAAATTTATTAAAATGGGCAAAAAGCTCAAACAATATATTC
This sequence comes from uncultured Bacteroidota bacterium, assembly GCA_937912115.1. Taxonomy (GTDB): domain Bacteria; phylum Bacteroidota; class Bacteroidia; order Bacteroidales; family F082. Next base: position 7,422 of record CALDOI010000104.1, read on the forward strand.
AACACTTTCTTTTACCGTACAATGCTGATTATTAACCCAATATTAGGATTTGGGATATTAACACTTATTGAATTAAATATACTAACCATATCATCATTCTTTATGTTTTTAATTATTCCGTTATTTCTGGTTGGAACAAAACTAGGTGTTATAAATAAAATTCATAATGATGTAAGTAAGAAGTCGGGGTTATTGTTAAAATATGCAGAGTTATTTTCAATGATAACAAGGGAGGAATTCGATTCGGAATTATTAAGTAATATAAAAGATAAAATCATAGGTGAAAAAACAGCAAATATTGCCGTTAAGAAGATTGCTAAGATTATGAAATCGATGGATTACCGGTTGAATATGCTTGTGGGAATATTTTTAAATGTTTTCTTTCTATGGGATATTATGCAGGCTATTAAAATTGAGGTTTGGAAAAAGCAATATGCACAATATTTAGAAATTTGGTTTGATCAACTATCAACAATGGATGAGTTACAATCATTTGCCGCGTTTAATTTCAATTTTCCAGATTCAATTTTTCCAGATTTTTGTGATGGGGAATTTAAAATAGTTGCTTCAAGTGTTAAGCACCCCTTTATATCCAAAAAAGTGAGTGTTGGCAACGATATAAATTTTGATGGATGGAAACAGTATCAGGTAATTACAGGAGCTAATATGGCTGGTAAAAGTACATATTTGCGCACCGTAGGGGTTAACATTGTTTTGGCTCTTACCGGATCATCTGTTCTCGCCAATAAGTTTTGTATTAGGCCCGTTAACCTTTTCACCGGAATAAAAACTACTGATTCGTTACAGGATGGGGAATCATACTTTTTTGCAGAATTAAAACGACTAAAAGAGCTTATTGATAAACTCGATGATGGTGAAAAACTATTTGTTATACTTGATGAAGTACTCAGGGGAACTAATTCTGCTGACAAGCAAAAAGGGTCTATGGCATTAATTACACAATTGATAAATCTGAATTCATCCGGTATGATCGCAACTCATGATTTAACTCTGGGAAGCCTTGCAGATGAATTCCCTAAAAATATAATTAATAAACGTTTTGAAGTGGAAATAGCCAATAACGAACTAGTATTTGATTATACCCTGAAAGAAGGTATTTCACAGAACCTTAACGCTACATTTTTAATGAAAAAAATGGGGATAACCGTTTAGTCGTCGGTAATCAAAATATGCCGAATTAGGTATCTATTAAAAAATTTATAACTTTATATTTCGATATTCTGAAATTTGATTGAAAAATTACCCGATTTGAGCAATCTTAACATACGAAATCATATGTATATTTCGTTTGTAAGTATTAAGGATTGTGAGTAAATTTGCAAAAAGAAAGAGCTAGATATGGAAGACCAGAATTTAATTAATCCAAAGCAAAATAGAGGCGGCTCCAATTTATGGATGTATATTGTAATTGTTATAATGGCACTGAGTATAATTGGTGTTTCGTTATGGTTACTGTCTGTAAAAAGCACTATGAATGAACTCCTTGCAGAAAAGGAAGTTCAAAAACTAGAATTGGAGCAAGAGCTGCAAACCTTAATTAATGAACACGAGGATATCAAAAAAGCTTACGGAGATATCAGCGATTCTTTAATTGTTATGGATAGTGTTATTCAGGCAAACGCCATTGAGATTAAAAAAATGCTCAATTTTAAATGGGAATATTACAAGATTAAGAAAAAAATGTCACGACTTCAGGTAATTGCACAGGGTTATGTTAGGCAAATGGATTCGATAGTTACAATAAATCATGATCTTACCGAAGAAAACATCCAGATAAAAGAAGAGATAAAAATTGAAAAAAGGAAGTATCGCCAACTTGAAGAGCAAACCGTGGTTCTTACAGGCAAAGTTGATGAGGCCTCTGTTTTAAACATTTATAATCTCAAAAGTACTGGTATTCATGAAAAAGGTGGTAGTAAAGAGATAGAAACCGACAAAATACGTCGGGTAAATTTAATTAAAGTTTGTTTTACCCTTGGTGAAAATTCAATTGTTGAAGCCGGTAAAAAAATTATTTATGTTCGAATAGCTGAGCCGGGCAAAGAAATTCTAGTTAAGGGACGAGGAGAAGAATATTCTTTTAATTTCAATGGCGAAATTCTTCAATACTCAATAATGGAAGAGGTAGATTATGAAAATAGTGCTATCGATATGTGTATCAGATGGCATAAACGTGACACAAAAGAGCTCGCCCCTGGTATGTATCATGTGGATATTTTCGAAGGAAACAACAATATTGGACACACAACTTTTACTCTGAGGTAGATTGCAATTGATAGTATAGCTCTTATTCGTAAATAACTATAGTTGCCTTATAAGGTAGAGTTATTTGAACCATATTCAGGAATATAAGGTTTGCCATGCTATTCTGATTTTTTTACAATAAGTCCAACTTCTATTATACCGGGAATTTCCATCTTATTCATTTTATTTTCAACTCTAACTTTGCAAATTCCACTTTCGTTGAATACCATATTATTTCTTATTGGTAATTCAATATCCCAAAGTTCACCCATGCCATCTCCCTTCCAATCAAAGTCAGTACCCTTCAACTGATAATGGTAATCTCTTGATCGCATTTCTCCGTCAGGAGTAAAAAACGTAATATTTACATCGATGAAACTGTACGGAAAATTTGTATGATGACGAAGAGCCAGGTAAAAATCGAGGGGCTGTTTCTTATCAACAGGAAATTCAAAATCCAGCATATCAAGCCTGTTCCAGCTTAGGTCATCAAACTTATTATACTCTTTATGTATAGTATTCCTATCACAACCCGCTACCAGCAAACTGATCATTATTGTAATTATTAAATATTTCATAATATCAATATTTTGACTACAAATATAGTTGAGATTAATCTACAAAGAACTTACTTTTGCATAATGAGTAAAACTGGAAAAAAGAAATATTACGTAGTTTGGAGGGGAATTAAACCAGGTATTTACAATTCATGGGATGAATGCAAAAAACAGGTTGAAGGATTTGAAGGTGCACAATATAAATCATTCACTGATGAAGATGAAGCCAAGAGGTCATTCGATGGTTCATATTGGGAAATTACTCAACTTAAGGGAAAGAAGAATCTCCAGGAGCTTACCACAAAAGAAAAACCAATCTTGAATAGCATTAGTGTTGACGCAGCATGTTCAGGAAATCCCGGTACTTTGGAGTTTAGAGGTGTGTTTACTGATACTGAAACCGAACTCTTTAAACGAGGTCCATATGAAATGGGGACTGTGAATATTGGTGAGTTTCTAGCCATAATACTTGCTCTGGCCTGGCTTAAAAAACACAAACTAAATTACCCGATTTACTCCGACTCGAAAACAGCTATTGCGTGGATAAGAAACAAACGGGTTAATACCAGGCTTGAGCGAACAGCAAAAAATGTTGAAATATTTCAAGCCCTGGATAATGGAGTGGCCTGGCTAAAGAAAAATCCGGTTACAGTAAAAATCCTCAAATGGGAAACAAAAATCTGGGGAGAAATTCCTGCAGATTATGGTAGAAAATAGTCATCTAAGGGCATGGTCCATTTTCGCAACAAGGCCCAAAATGACATTCAAAAAAAGTTGCAACTACATTTATAAAAATCAGTAATACACTCAAGTAAAAGGTGAATTTCTCAAAAGTAAACGGCTTTCTCTCTGTTTCCTTCTTATCATCTTTAATAAAGAATAAAAATACTACCTAACCAACTATACTTGCTATATAAATTACAACAGCCCAGGAGTATAAATGCATCCCTAATACTGCAGTACCATATCCTGATGGCTCGCCAGCTATGGGACAAATGTGCAATAATATCTGGCGTATCGAAAAAGCAGACCCTACCAATGCAGATAGTATTACAATGCCAAAATGCTCCTTCTTAAGGCCGAAATAAGTGTTTAAACTAAGGCCGAAGATAACACCTATCATTCCTATTCTCTGCAATAAGCATAGAGGGCATGGGTTTTCACCCAGTCCAAATTGAAAATAAAATGCACCTATCAAAACAGATGATACAAGCAACATTGCTGTACTATTCGCTATATAAAGTCCCTTCATATTCATATTAAAAGTTTAGATTTAATGTGGAATTTGCATGATAAAAGAACATTAACACGCTCAATACAGTTACCGCAACAAAAAAAGTATAGGCAAGTTTTTTCTTTCTTTTCAAGACGAAAATGAAAACTAGCAGGTAAAATAAAAATAGAAAAGCCATAATTTTCTTTGATTTTTTTTAGCAAATTTAACAGAAGAAAACTACAATACAAATTATCAACAGAAAAGGCTGATGTTTTTACATGGGATATATCTTATTTTCAGCTATATAAAAAAGAGCTTTTTCCAAATTGATCTCTTTCTCTATGGAATCTAGTACTAACGAAGCCTGTTTTGGAACATGATAATCCATATCAACTCCTGGCAGATATTTCAATTTTCCTTCATCAGCTTTTGCATAAATACTATACTGATCATTTTTTCGACAAAAATCAATATCGGCATCCATGTAAATCAAACTGAAATTTTCAATTCCAATAATTTCTTTCACCTGATCCCTTATGGATTCGTCAGGAGATAAGAAGGAACAAATAACCAAAACACCCTGGTCGTTCATAAGTTTGCATAAATGTGCCACACGCCTCATATGCTCAGCTCTATCGGTTGGAGAAAAATCCAATTCACGCGATAATCCAAACCTTACCGACTTACCATCCAACAACATTACCTTTGCTCCCATGTCGAACAAACTGCGTTGCAAAGTATAAGCAAGCTCATTTTTTCCTGAACCATGTAGACCTGTAATCCAAATTGTTGAGCCTTTTTGCTGATAACTGTTTTCGAATTCTGATTTTGATATCAGACCAACACCATTGGCTATTTTTTCCTTGTCAACATCCACTATCCTACTGGGAAGCTCATCGCTACTAAGCTTGTCGATAATCATACCAACGGCAACAGTATTGTGGGTTACCGGGTCGATAAAAATAAACGATCCTGTTTGTCGGTTTTTCTTATAGGCATCAAAATATAAAGGTTTAACTGTAGTTATCACTACTCGTCCAATTTCATTCAAACCAAAATTTGAAGGATCCTTTTTTTCTAGCGTATTAATATCTACCAAATGTCGAACTAAATCAATTCGGGCTTTAGTAGATTGGGAAGTATGCTTGATAAAAAATTGTGTTCCTTGTTTCATTGGCTCCTCATCCATCCATACAAGCATTGCCTCAAAATGCCGTTCCATTTTTGGTAAATTATTTGGATGAACAAGCATATCTCCTCTGGAAACATCTATTTCATCTTCCAAAGTAATTGTAACTGACTGTGGGGGAAATGCGTAATCAGGGTTACCATCATATGTAATTATTTCTTTAACTTTAGATGTTTTTCGGGATGGGAGTACCATTATTTCATCTCCTTTACGAATAATCCCTGAGGCAACTTCACCTGCGAAACCACGATAATCAAGACCTGGTCTCACAACATATTGTACAGGATATCGTAAATCAGTGAAGTTACGGTCGCTCGTAATATGGACAGATTCAAGAAATTCGAGCACACTCTTTCCATGATACCAAGGCATATTATCCGATAGGTCAACAACATTGTCACCCTTTAAGGCGGATATGGGGAAAAATCGAACATCGGGAATTGCAAGCGGAGTTACGAATTCTCTATAATCCCTGCAAATATTATCGTATACCTCCTGGCTATAATCCATTAAGTCCATTTTGTTAACCGCAAGAACAACGTGTTTTATGCCCAACAGTGATACCAAAAATGTATGCCTCCGTGTTTGAGTTATCACACCCTTACGAGCATCGATAAGGATTATGGCGAGATTAGCTGTTGATGCTCCGGTAACCATATTTCGGGTATATTGCTCGTGTCCGGGAGTATCAGCAATAATAAATTTACGTTTCGCCGTTGAGAAATATCTATATGCAACATCAATGGTGATTCCTTGTTCACGCTCTGCTTTTAATCCATCAAGCAATAAAGCATAATCAATATCACCACCGGCATGCCCTTCACGTTTGCTGTCACGTTTTAGAGCAACAAGCTGATCTTCATAAAGTTTTTTACTGTCAAAAAGAAGTCTTCCAATAAGTGTTGATTTACCGTCATCAACGGAACCTGCTGATAATAATCTTAATAAATCCTTTTTTTGATCCTGATCGAGAAATTCTTTTATATCCATGGTTCTTAAATATCAATATTCATTTTACAAATAGCAAATAATCACAAAATCCAAAAAATGAAAAATTGTAATTATATTAATGTTGTGTGACCTTAAAAATAACCTTCTCTCTTTTTCTGTTCCATACTAGCTTCCTGATCGAAATCGATTACCCTTGTGGTTCGCTCACTTACGGTTACCGTCATCATCTCCTCCACAATTTTCTCAATGGTGTCAGCCTCCGACTCAATTGCACCGGTAAGTGGATAACACCCGAGGGTTCTAAACCTAACCATTTTCATTTTAGCTTTGTCTCGAAGTTCTTTCGGCATTCTATCGTCATCAACAAGAATAAGACTACCATCTACTTCAACAATGGGACGCATTTTTGCATAATATAATGGAACTATGGGAATCTTTTCAAGTCTTATGTATTGCCATATGTCGAGTTCAGTCCAATTGGAGATGGGGAAAACCCTTATGGACTCACCTTTATGGACTTTTGCATTGAAGATATTCCAAAGCTCAGGTCGCTGATTTTTTGGATCCCATTGATGAAACTTATCTCTAAAAGAATATATCCTTTCTTTTGCTCTCGATTTTTCTTCATCTCGTCGAGCCCCACCAAAGGCTGCATCAAATTTATATTTTTCAAGTCCAGCTAACAAAGCCTGTGTTTTCATTACGTCGGTATGAACTTTGCTTCCATGTGTATAAGGACCTATTCCTGACTCAAACCCTTCTTTATTATAATGTACTATCAAGTTCCAGCCATTATCCTTGGTGTACTCTTCACGAAAATCAATCATCTCACCAAATTTCCATTTTGAATCTATGTGCATTAATGGAAACGGAACCTTGCCGGGATAAAAAGCTTTTTCGGCAAGCCTGACCATTACCGAAGAGTCTTTACCAATGGAATAAAGCATTACGGGGTTCTCAAATTCAGCGGCAACTTCACGGATAATGTGAATCGATTCGGCCTCAAGTTCTCGTAAATTATTAATAGAATATGAAGGAGATTTCATTTTGAAATTATTTAGCTGGTAAAAATACTACAATGCCACAAACAAGCATATAGATATTATGGAATACTAATATTACAGTTATCCTTTTTGAAAAAGGTAATTTTGGGAATCTTATATTTTCTTTAATTTACTTTTGGGGATGTATATAAGTAACGAGCTGCCAATAGCTTCTATTTCAACCTTAAGTCTGTTTTTTCCATTAACCTCGATTAACTCTCCCTTCAGTCCAACCAGACTTCCGGATATTACCTCAACTTTTTGTCCCTTTTCCCATTTTGCCGTATCAATTTTTTCAGGATCCGTTTCCTCCAAATAATACTTGATTGCGAGGATTTGTTCATCAGGAATTGGAACAGCCTTTCCTTCAAATGAAATATATTTTACAACACCTTGAGTTTGTGTTACGTTAAAATAATCGTTTTGCTCGATACACACAAAAATATATGATCTAAAAAGAGGTTCCTCAACCCATTTTTTCCTGTCACTCCATTGCTTAAGTCGCTTAACTAAAGGAAGATAATTATCAATTCCTTCATAAGTTAATTCCAGAGCAACTTTTTTCTCTGTTCTCGACTTAACATAAACAGCATACCAGATTTTAGTAGATTGGCTCATTTTTTAAAAAATGGGTGCGATTCGGTTGGATTTGTCGTAAGTTTTTGATTTCGTATAAGATGTGCTATTTCAATACTATTTCTAGCATCTTCCATTCCAAAACCATTCCCGTCAAGTATGTTTTTGTAACTTTCTGTATGAAGATCGGTAAATCCACCACTGAATTCAAACTCTTCTCCATCAACGGTTATTGACCTATATGTTGTTTGATTATTATCAATTGCGACCATGGGGAGTTCATTTTTATCAATGCTCAAATGCCAACGCACATTAGCATTTTTTAACTGTAGTAATCCAGAGGCTTTATCGGGCTTTAGTTGATGTAGTGAATTACTAATTAGATCTCCAAAAATCCATCCTAACATATCGAAAAAATGAATCCCAATATTTGTAACAACACCCCCTGATTTGGATATCTCACCTTTCCATGAATAGTGATACCATTTTCCACGTGAAGTAATATATGTTAAGTCAATATCATGAATGATATCTTTGGGAAGATTATCTATTTTTTTCTTAAGATCAATAATCGAACTATGATGCCTTAATTGGAGAATGTTGTAGATCTTTTTCCCTGTTTCCTTTTCTATTTCTAGTAACCCATCCAAATTCCAGGGATTCAGTACCAATGGCTTCTCACAAATGGCATCAGCATCATTTCTAAGTGCCATACGGATATGTGCATCATGCAGATAGTTTGGCGAACAGATACTTACATAATCAACTTTGTTACTTCCTGAGCGTCGTAATTTGTCCATATGACGATCAAAACGTTCCGGTTCAATAAAGAAGTCTGCATTTGGGAAAAAACTGTCAATAATACCAACACTGTCCATTGGGTCTAAGGCAGCAATTAGCAGGTTACCTGTTTCCCTAATTGCTTTCATGTGCCGAGGGGCAATGTAGCCAGCGGCACCAATTAAAGCAAAGTTTTTTACATTAGTGTTCATTGACTAAAATTCAGGTGTAGATCAGGGTACTATACTTTGTTAAAAAGCCTTTTTGCAAATGATTTCTTTTTATCCGGTTTGTCATCAGTATAATAACCGTAGCCATAACCGTAGCCATAACCATAGCCATAACCATAGCCGTAACCGTAGCCGTAACCGTAGCCGTAACCATAACCATAACCTCCACCACTTAGTTTTATATCGTTAATAACAATACCCATTTTCATTCCTCTGTCTTCAATATCTTTAATGATAGAAGCAAATACTTTTTTATTGGTAATAGCCTGTCGAACAAGGAATATATTTATATCGGTGTGCTCCATCAACAAATATGCATCTGTAACCAAGCCAACAGGAGGCGTATCAATAATGATATAATCGTAACGCTCTCTAAGCTCTCTGAATAATTCATTATTCCTTTCAGATGCGATAAGCTCAGCCGGGTTTGGAGGAATAGGACCTGCCATTATAATATCCAAATATTCACTTTTGCCTGATGGCTGAATAATATCATCAAGTGTGGCTTTGTTTATTAAATAAGTTGTAAGTCCTACATTATTGCTCAATCCAAAATCCTGATAAATTTTAGGTTTACGAAGGTCGAACCCAAGTAGTACTGTTTTTTTACCATATTGAGCATAAATACTTGCCATATTGATCGAAACATATGTTTTACCGGCACTTACCATGTCGGCGGTAACCATAACGGTAACTTTATCTTTCCCTTTAGCCAAATACTGCATATTGGTTCGTAGTGACCTAAAAGCCTCAGAAATACTTGATTTTGGTGACTCAAGCACAACTAATTGACTATCCTTGTCTGAATGAAGAAGCTGACCAATAATAGGAAACTTAGTGGCATTTTCAACATCTTTCTTTTCAATTATAGAGTCGTTTAAGTAATCTTTACCCAGTATATAAACTACCGGGAAAACAAACCCGAGTATTAATGCGATCATATAATTTAACGACTTTTTAGGAAAAACTGGGGCACCAGCCAAGTCATCCCTGGCAACATCAATAACCTCATTGTCGGGCAAGTTTGAAGCTTTGGTAATTTGTGCTTCCGAGCGCTTCTCAAGCAAATAAGTGTAAATATTATTTGCAATATCAAACTGCCGTTGAAAATTAATTAATTCGCGCTGTGTAACTGGTAAAAAGCTTGCCCTTTTTGTAATTTTTTCGATGCGACTATTAATATCGGTCAGCATTTCATCAGAATTATCAATAATATTACCAATGTTACCAAGTATTGCACTTTGAGTGCTTCTGATTTGAGTATTAATACTTATTATTGAAGGACTTTTTTCTGTTGAATACAATAAGGTTTCTGCCTTTTTGCTGAAGAGTTCAATAAGTTGACCAACCAGAGCATTTAGCACAGGGTCTTCAATTCCCATAGCTGATGGAGCAACAAGCTGATCTATCTTTTCAGAATTCTTCTCAATATAGTTCTTAAGGTTATTATAATATCTCGATTTTACTTCAAGCACAGCTTTTTCTTTCTGAAGATCTTGAATATATTCAAAAACCTGTTGAGCCTGAAAACTCATATCCATAACCTCATTAGCTGATTGAAACGTTTGAAGATCATTTTCTGCAGCAGTTAATGTATCTGCAATAACCCCCAATTGATTATCAATAAATCGTATAGTATTTGAAGCTATTTGATTTTTTTGATCAAGACTACGCTGAAGATAAACTGTAGTTAACGTATTAAGGAAATTAACCGCTTTTTTTGTATTGTTATTTTTAAGTTTTATTTCAAGTATCGACGCTTCTCTGTTTATCGGTTCTATTTCAAAGCCCCTAAAAGCAGCTGTTAAGCTCAGGTAATCATTTAATATAAAATAATAAGAGGCATCCAAATCACGCTCCAGTTCAAATTTATCTGTTAATATTATTTTAAATGAAACATATTCATTTTCAACAAATTCGCCAAACCGGTATGTTTCATCCCATTTTACTTTTTCCAATTCCGAATCATCCCACTTGGATTTGGCAAAATTATACTTCTTAATTAGTTCACCTTCGGCCTCAATTGTGTATTCACTGCTATTTAAAAATTTTATGTTAAATTTTAATCCAACAGCCTGCGCCACACTAGTGTCCATAATAACCTCAAATGGAGCTGTTTGATACATTTCTTTATTTATCAAACCGTCATCTGAAAAATATGCTATTTCAAAATCAAGTTCATGAATAGCACGATAGGATAATGAAAAAGAGGTTAAAATTCCTATTTCATTTTCAACATTTTGCTGATTGTTACTAAGCCCAAGCCCTCCCAGCATTGCTGATGGGTCCATTGAGCCTTTATCATCCTTTACAAGTACGGTTGTGTTAACCTCGTAAACAGGGGTGGTATATTTGTTGAAAAGAAATGCCACTACAATTGCCACAAAAACAGTGAGGGCAAATAAATACCAATATCTTACAAACTTAAAAAACAGAGCTTTTATATCAATGCTTTCTTCATGCTGCTGAATTCCTTCAAAATTTTCGATGGCCATTACTTATTATTTTTGTATGTAAGAAAGGATTAAGACTGTGGAGGAAATGAATCCAAAAATAACACCATATGGGAAGTTAGCAAATGTAAACTGCTTTCCTTTAACCGGCTGAACATAAAGAATATCATTGGGTTTCAAATAAAAATAATTTGACTGTAATAAATCTCTTTTTGTCATATCTACATAAACTACTTCAGAGCCTGATTTAGTTTGCCTGATGATTGCAACCCTATTTCTGTTGGCAAAATCAGTTAAATCACTTGCCATGGATACCGCTTCAAATATATTAATATTATCCTGATAAATTTTATATTGCCCCGGCCGATTTACTTCACCAAGCATAGTAATATTATAATTTACAAGTTTAACAATTACGATAAACTCCTTCATGTAAGTCGTCAACCTCCCTGTAATTTCGTCCTTTATTTCCTCAGTACTGAGGTTTTTAACCATAATTTCACCAATCATTGGAAAATCGAGGATTCCAGCTTCGGAAACAGTATAACTGTTGAGATATACTGATGCGTCATTATTAATATTTTGAGAGCCTCCGGAAGTTAGTGGATTCAATAAAAAAGTCGTTTTTTCATCAGGTGTAACAACGCGTATATAAAGATTGTCGCCAGATTGAACCTTATATTCAATCTTTCGTTCATTTTTAAAGGTAGTCAATGTGTCGGTTTCGTTTTGCACTTGCAAATACAACATTTTTTTTTGTGGTATGCAGGAAGTAAACATCAGTGACAGGATACTTACCAACATCACCAACTTAAATGTACTAACTAAATATTTTTTCATCAATAAATCTCTGTTTAGATTATCTATTTGTATTAGTTCGTTTTTGGTATGGTCGGTGCAAATCTACAGTTTTTTTAAGAATGTATAAAAAAAGAAGAAATATATGACATAATTAATTACCCCTATACACATTTATTATAAATACTTACCTTTGGTAATCCTATATTTTTACAAAAAGCGACTCCCATGAATAGAGTTTTATCAATAATAATAATTTTCGCGTTAGCCTTAAATTGCCATGGACAAAGTAATGCAATTGATAAATTTGGTCACGCTATCCCTTCTGTTTACTCTGGAATATTGCCAGATGAAAATGGAGAACTATACTTTATATCTGTGAAAACAGGCGATACTTCATGGATGAAGAATAAGGAAACCTTCTATACATTAGATAGAATCCGTATTGAACCTGAAGGAACAGCTAAAGGGTTGTTTTTTGATTTTAAGAACAACGATTTTTATGGCTCACTTTATTATGGTTTATATCCTAACGACAATGCCAAGTATTCTCAACCGGTATATTTTAAGCAGAATTCGAAAATCATTGGAGGAAAAGCAGAAATCGATATTAGTGAACTGAGTGGGAAATATGATATTGCAGGATGGGAAACCGAAGGTACAGCACGGGTTGGTTATAGAATTGCTGACAATTATGGCAAAATTATATATGATGGGGTTATAGATATTGTTGGAGTTTCTCCCTTTGTTGTTGGCACTTCAATTATAGCAGGGCCATATATTAATAATGTAACTGATAGTTCGGTTGTGATTACATTTGAAACAAACAAGAGCTGCAACCCCTCAATTATTGTTGATGAAAAAAATTACTTTGATCAGGAATTAACCGAAGAAGGATTACAACATGAAATAATAATTAATAAACTGAACCCAAATATCGAGTATGATTATACAGTAAACTATGGGGATAATCAGTTAACCTATAGCTTCAAAACGGCACCCAAAACGGGAAGCAGAAATCCTTTCACTTTTGCATATACAAGTGATTCAAGAGCCGGAAATGGAGGTGGAGAAAGAGATATTTACGGTGTTAATGCTTATATCATGAAAAAAATGGCTGTGCTTGCAGCTTCAGAAAATGCATCGTTTTTTCAATTTACCGGTGATATGATTATTGGTTACTCTTCAAATATTGGGCACACAAACCTTGAATATGCAAACTGGAAAAAAGCTGTTGAACCTTATTGGCATTATTTACCATTTAATATAGGTGTTGGAAATCATGAAGCATTGGTAAATATTTTTTACGATGGGAATCCTTTTGGAATATCAATTGATAAATTTCCATTTAGCACAAGTTCAGCAGAAACTATTTTCTCGAAAAACTTTGTAAATCACAAAAACGGACCTCAAAGTGAAGATGGGGCATATTATGATCCTCATAATAATAAGCTTGATTTTCCTGAATATGGCGAAACTGTGTATTCTTATAACTATGGCAATACGGCAATTATAGTGCTAAACTCAAATTACTGGTATACTCCGTCGGTAGACATGATTCCTGAAATTGGTGGTAATCCACATGGTTATATTATGGATAATCAACTTCAGTGGTTTGAAAACAAAATAATGGAACTAAATAATAATACTCTTATCGATCATATATTTGTTACAATCCATACTCCGGCATTTCCAAATGGGGGGCATGCCAATAACGACATGTGGTATTTTGGCAATAACCGAATACGACCAACTGTTGCCGGAGTTCCTGTAAAGAAGGGAATTATTGAAAGACGAGATGAGTTTCTTAGCATAATGATCAACAAAAGTGATAAGGTAATTGCCTTGCTTTGTGGTGATGAACACAACTACAGCAGGATGAAACTAACCAGCAAAACAAAAATTTATCCGGAAAACTATATGGGCAAAAAGCTAAAGGTAAGTAGGCCTTTTTGGCAAATAACTAATGGATCAGCAGGAGCCCCCTATTATGGACAGGAAAAATTACCATGGTCGGAATCCGTTGAAAAGTTCTCAACTCAATATGCTTTAATGCTATTTGATATTGATGGAAAAAAGGTGTCACTAAGGGTTATAAACCCTGATACTCTGGAAGAAATTGAGACTGTTGATTTAAATTAGTGCATGTTCAATAAATATCATTTTTAGTTCATCCCATCCTTTGATATTGGATCATAAAATTTATTAAAAACTTGCTTGTTATAAGATTTATATACTTTTGCAGCTTTTAAAAACTTAATTGCCTGACCAATCAGGTAAAAAACTAATGTTATTACTATGGCTAAAAATCTCGTGATAGTGGAGTCACCTGCAAAGGCAAAAACAATTGAAGGATTTCTGGGAAAAGATTTTGATGTTCGATCAAGTTTCGGACATGTTATGGATTTAAATAAGACAAAACTAAGTGTGGATGTTGATCACGACTTTGAGCCTAAATTTGAGGTTAGTCCGGATAAAAAGAAAATAGTTAGTGAGTTAAAAAAAATGGCAAAAGCTGCTGAAACAGTATGGTTAGCCTCTGATGAAGACCGCGAAGGAGAAGCTATATCATGGCATCTTTTTAATGCATTGGGACTTACTGAAGATAAAACAAAGCGTATTGTTTTCCATGAGATTACTAAAAGTGCCATAACAAGTGCCATAGAAAACCCTCGTGGAATTGATCACAATTTGGTATCTGCCCAACAAGCGCGTCGGGTTCTCGACAGACTAGTAGGGTATGAATTATCACCATTGCTATGGAAAAAGGTAAAACCATCTTTATCAGCAGGCAGGGTACAATCGGTTGCCGTTAAATTAATTGTTGAGCGCGAAAATGAAATTAAAGAACATAAAAGTACATCAGCATTTAAAATAGTTGCTGAGTTCTCGCACACAGGCGATGTGGACAAAATATTTCGTGCCGAATATCCCATTAGGTTTAAAAAAGAAAAAGAAGCCCAAAGCTTTTTGGAGAACCAAATAGGAGCTGATTTTTCAGTTGAGTCTGTGGAAAATAAGCCAGCAAAGAAATCGCCTGCAGCTCCTTTTACTACATCAACACTTCAGCAAGAAGCAGCTCGCAAACTTGGTTTTTCGGTTGCAAACACAATGCGTGTTGCACAGGGATTATACGAATCAGGAAAAATCACATACATGCGAACCGATTCAGTAAACTTATCAAATACTGCCATTGGAATGGCAAAAGCTGAGATTACGAGTTTATATGGTGAAAAATATGTGAAAATACGGAAATATTCAAGCAAAATTAAAGGTGCTCAGGAAGCTCATGAGGCAATCAGACCATCTTATATGAATAACAATTCCATTGTTGGTGATAATGACGCCAAACGACTTTATGATTTAATTTGGAAACGAACAATTGCATCTCAAATGAGCGATGCTAAATTAGAAAAAACAATAGTTAATATTTCAACAACAGGTGCCGACAAGTTATTTGTTGCCAACGGAGAAGTTATTAAATTCGATGGATTCCTTAAAGTTTACATTGAAAGTACAGATGACGAAAATGGTGAGGAACAAGGACTTCTTCCCGCAATGAAATCAGGCGATAGTCTTACTTTGATAGAAATGATAGCGCGCCAGCGATTTACCAAACACGCACCAAGATACACCGAGGCAAGCTTGGTTAAGAAACTTGAAGAACTCGGAATTGGTCGTCCATCAACATTCGCACCAACAATCTCAACAATCCAAAAACGCGAATACATCGTCAAAGAAACCAGAGATTCAGCTAAACAAAAGGCTCTGAGTTTAACATTAAAAGACGGAGCCATTACGGCACAAACCCACTATGATAATATAAGTTCTGATAAAGCTAAGCTTTTCCCAACTGATATTGGGGCGCTTGTTACAAAATTCCTTGTTCAGTATTTTGATGATGTTATGGATTATAATTTTACTGCTGAGGTTGAAAAAGAATTTGATGAGATAGCTGATGGAAAAAAGGAATGGAACCATATGATTAAGGAATTTTATGGCCCGTTTCATTCTAAAATAGAAAACACACAAGAGACATCAGGTAAGTTTAGCGGCGAACGCTTACTTGGTGTTGATCCTGAATCAGGAAAAAACATATTTGTTAAAATTGGACGTTTTGGCCCACTTGCACAAATAGGTGAAACAGAATCGGAAGAAAAACCCAGATTTGCAGGCCTGAGAAAAACCCAAAGCATCGAAACCATAACCCTTGAAGAAGCTCTGAAATTGTTCGAATACCCTCGCAACCTGGGTGAGTATGAAGATAAAGAGGTAAGCGTGGCCATTGGAAGATTTGGGCCGTATGTAAAACATAATGGCTTATTTATCTCCATTAAAAAAGATGACGATCCTGCATCCATAAAGATTGATAGAGCAATTGTTTTGATCGAAGAAAAAAGAAAAGCTGAAAGGGAAAAAATAATCAAGGTATTTCCTGAAGATGACAAGGTACAATTGTTAAATGGTAGATACGGTGCCTACATGGTTATTGATAAACAAAATTATAAATTACCAAAAGGAACCGATGCCGCAAAATTAACGATTGAGGAATGTTATAAAATTTCGGAGGATCCAAAAAATATGCCTAAGAAAAAATTCGGGAAAAAGAAAAAGTAGCAATTACACGAAATTATATGTGGTTTTATAATTGCCACAGATTCACAGATGAAATTATCAATTTATGAATTTGTGGCTTTTTTGATTTTAGTTACACCGTAACAAGAAAATATTTTATCTTCGTCCATCAATTTGCACTTAACTACTCGCAATGGACATTAGCACATATCTCGATCCAATTAACATCGAAAAATTCCAATTATCTGATGACACAGGTCGCTACCGTATGTCGGAAGTAATTGATAGTTATGTTGATGAGTTAATTTTTCCAGATCTTGATAAAGTTGATGTTGCAATAATTGGCGTTGGTGACGATAGGGCAACTTTAAACAAAGGCTGTGATAATGCTCCCGATGAAGTTCGTAGCTGGTTCTATGGATTATTTTCTCACTGGAATAATATCAATATAGTTGACATAGGGAATATCAAGAAAGGTCATCAGATTGAAGACACATATTTCGCCCTAAAAGAAGTAGTTTCAGAACTACTTAAAAATAATATTGTATCACTAATAATTGGTGGAGGGCAAGACCTAACCTATGCCAATTATCTTGCATATGAAAATATTGGAAGGATAATCAACATAGCATCTGTGGATCCGGTTTTTGATCTTGGACACGATGAACATGAGTTGAATAACAAATCCTATCTCAGCCATATTATTCTTCATCAACCAAACTTTCTATTTAACTTTACGAACATCGGTTATCAAACATACTTTGTTGATCAGGATTCGCTTGTGCTGATGAAAAACCTTTATTTCGACACAAACAGGCTTGGAAATGTTAAAGCTGATATGGAAGAAGTGGAGCCAATGGTACGAGATGCCGATATATTAAGTATTGATATTTCGAGTATTAAACATGGTGATGCTCCTGGTGTAGATAGAGCAATGCCAAATGGTTTCACGGGAGATGAAATGTGTAAAATCTGTCGATATGCCGGAATGAGCGATAAACTTACAAGCATTGGATTTTATGAATTGAACCCTTCGTTTGATGATAATGGGAATGCTGCACATTTGTATGCTCAAATGATGTGGTATTTTTTGGATGGATTTTCAAATCGGCGAAACGACTTCCCGGAGAATGATAGCCAGGACTATGTTAAATTTAAAGTTCAGATTGATAACTTTGAAGAAGAACTTGTTTTCCTTAAAAGCAAAAAAACCGATCGCTGGTGGATGATTGTAAGCTCTGAAGATCTGGTTAACCAAAAATACAAACGACATCAATATGTTCCCTGCTCTTATGATGATTACCAAACAGCTCTCAACCACGAAATCCCCGACAGGTGGTGGAAAGTGCAACAGAAATTGATGTAAATCAAACCTAACTCCAATGGAAGATATTAAATTTTATGTTGATTATGTTTCTGATATAGTTGAGGGTATTGGTGTACTAACAATATTTTTTGGCGCTCTGTATTCCCTCATTGTTTTTTTTATTTCAGTAAGTAAACGGAAAACTAACAGTTATATGGTTCTTCGACAAACTTTGGGCAAGTCAATACTACTTGGTTTAGAAATACTAATTGCTGCTGATATTATGGCAACAGTTGTGGCTGAGCCAACTTTGAAATCAGTCTCTATACTTGGGTTAATTGTATTAATTCGAACTTTCCTTAGTTTATCATTACAGGTTGAGGTTGAAGGAAGGTTTCCCTGGCAAAAAGAGTCTAAGAAGGATTAAAATATAAACAGTAGTTACTATATTACTACCTTCGTACCAAATTATACTCAACCTTATGAAAATAAAACTCTCATTAGCCATATGCTTAATTCTTTTTGTTAGTATAACAACAAGTGTTGCTCAGGATGTTAAATTGCCTGAAAGTCTAAAAGATAACTCTACTATTTTGCCGGTAAAAGGCAGGATGGGAATGCAAATAAATCAGGTAATTACTTTTGGTGATTTTAAGACTTCCAAAATTAAAAAAGGGTGGACAAAAAGCACAAAAGTTACTTCTTCTACCGAAGTATTATTTGCGTCTAAGACCGCCTCAGTAAGTAAAGCGAGTCAAAAATTTAGCTTTACCCAATTTGGCCCCGGCAATATGGAGGCTGAAGTTGCTTGTTTGGGTGAATTATCGCAAGCTGATATCGAACTTATAAAAAATATATTTGCCCTCGGTATTGATTTCAAAAATTGCTTTTCGGGAAGTATCGAAATAGTAACTGATTCAACAACATGGGAGTTTATTATTCTCGATCCTGATTCAAAACCCGATACTGAAGCATCATCGGGATTTATCAGGAATGGAAATGATGAGCTGATTGAATTGTTTGCCATTACTGAACTTGAAGGGAAAAAGATTCCAAAGTTTTTACAAGGAGCAGTACAGGGATACGAATTCAGACTTAATGGGAAACCCATTGGAGCAGTTTCTCTTTATAATAAAGGCAATGTTATTTTTAAAGATAACATTTCAGATACACAGAAACTGGTAATAGCTTCGTTATCAACCGCGCTTTTGGTTAGAACAGATCTGAATGATCAATAGCACATTATCATAATTCCAATTATCTTAACGGCTAAATCGAGTGTCTTGACTAAATCACAAGTCCCTGCACACAAATCCATCGCTTCAGACTTGCGATATTATTGGGGTTTGAACAGGGTAGGTTTTTGGTTATAGCTTAGTTGCCAATACCCCTGTCTTCTTATACTTCTTTACATTTCCTTCAGTATCATAAACAGAAATATAAAACACATAAATCCCCACAGATGCCTTGGTGTTATTATCGTTAATTCCATCCCATGAAACACTACCTTCTGTTCCAAGATATTCGTTGTTTACAAGCTTTTTAATTTGATAGCCCTCAGCATTGTAAACTGTAACCGACATCACATATCCCGGAGTATCAAACTTATATTTAATGTTTATAAGATCTTCATAGCCATCATTGTCGGGGGAGAATATTTCAGGATCGATTACTATTTCATCTGTATTATCCCTGTTTGAAACAAATTGTGAGTTTTGATACCCCGGAGTTCCAAAACCAACACTCTCAGCAGCCGAATGCCAATTTGTATTGTCACTTACATTAACATTAGGATTTATCCTTTCCAAAGCTACTCCATCGTAATAGTTTAATAAAGGAAATTGCATTTCTTCGGAGTAGGTTAATGAATCAATAATAACCTCATCATATGATAGTATAGTTAGATGGCCTTTATCATTATTATAAGATGGAAAGGGATCGACCAACAAAAACGCATCAGGATTTGATGTTACATATTGTTTTTTAACCACATCGGGCGAAATTGTTAGTACAATATATTCATCAGGTAACATCAAGGTTTGTTGATCCACAATACCAACAATAATTGTGTCAGGAGGATTGGGAGGACTTTCTTTTATTGACCCAATTCTTAAAGTAGATAAATCAATAATTTTATTGGATCGATTGAAAAGCTCAACATAATCTTCTCCATCTGTCCATGGGTTAAATAGGATTTCATTAATTACAATATCATTTGTTGAAGCAATATCAGGTAATCCAAAAGTAACAATAGTATCCGACACCAAATTTAACTGCATACAGTTCATTATGCTGGATCTTATGGTAAGCTGGTATGATAATCCTTGTGCAAATGGACTATCAAAATATAACTCAACTTTTTTAGGTTCATCTAAATATGTATAAATATAGGTTGGCTCGCCGATGCCCCCGTTAATTGAATATGCATTATTGTTGCTTAGCGATTCTTCATCCATACTTTGATTAAAATATAAAATGAGAATATTATTTGCCGTTACCTGAAGTGAGCTAACTTGAGGTAGCAGAATATGACCATTGGCAACAGAATTTATTGACCCGGGAGTTCCTCCTCTGCCATCAACTGAAGCAGCCCAGTTTTCGCCACCCGAGCAGATATTAGCAGGATTCTTCTGCTCAATCGACCATCCCCCCTCCTCTTTTTCAGGATCATGATACCAGTTATCAGAATATGAAACTTTCGATATGGTTTCTCCATTATCGCTCAGCAATTCAATTGTTTGCCCTGAGTTGGTTAATGTGAAACTGCCAAAACCATAAAAATCTCCATATGCTATAAAATCGTCATGGGCAATCTCATTTGCCAGGATTAAGAAGCCTCCCGATGCTATTATAACAGATTCAAAATCTTTTTCAGATGTGCCAATAATTAATTTCCATCCGTCCATATCAATACTTGATTGGGTTTGGTTATACAATTCAAGATATTCATATTCGGGTAAAGCAACAGGAGGAGTTGGATCGGCCATTATTTCGTTAATAACAATATCGAATGGTTGAGGACGATAATAGCTAAATTCCATCACTGTTGTTTCCATAGTATTTTCGGCTAAATCCTTAACACCTGAAACCTGCATCGAATATTGAGTTCCAATCTCAAATTTTGTGTTAAACGCTAACTTAACCTGGGAAGGATCGGCTTCATCACGCACAGCAACTACTGGGTTTCCAATTCCATTATCTACCTCATAATTCACAACATTTGCTACACTTCCTTCGTTTAGTAATTCATTAAACTGTAGGATTGTTGTGCTATCTGAATTGGTGGCAACGCTAAGCAAAACAGGTGGGTCATTATCCACAATAAATGGTCCCGCATACACATCATCAAAATACATTTTTGTGCTGTTGCTCAAGGTATACTTACACACAAATCCAATTCTGGTAGTTTGTGAATATGTATTATCCATTCCTTCGGCTTCAAGCAAAAAATCTTCTCCGCCACTTTTATCGACAAATAATTTCCAGTTTCCAACTTCATCTCTGGTAACCTTAACTCTAAGTTCGAAAGAGGAAGAAATTACACCCTCACTGCCACGACAAACAGAAACAAGGTCGGCTCCATCCTGACGAAATAACTCAATTGCATCATCGCTCCCCGATTCCCCAAATTGAAGGAAATATCCTGATAAAGGTTCAATTAAGTTCTGATTATCACTAACAAGATAATATCTGGCATAATTATTCGAAGATGGGCTGAATGCAAGTTTTATCCAGCATCGCCATTCGGTATTAACTATCATTTGATTGGAAGTTCCAATATATGCCTGGTTTTCAGCAACATCGTTTAGCTGAAGCTGATGTGAGGCATTTACTTGAAAATACTGCTGATCGCCTGTCCATTCAGGATTTTGAGTAAAATTGCCATCTTCAAAATCATCGGAAGTTTGTGCACTTAGTTGCGATGTAGTGAGAACTAATATGAGCAAGAATATTTTCTTCATTTTAGTATTTTTGCAGGTTAACAGGCTTATAGTTTGTAAATTTACAAAATTGTTTTTAATTAATCAAAAACATGTAAGTACAATAAGTTACAAATTTATTATCATATGAAAATTGCGGTTGTAGGTGCCACCGGATTGGTTGGGGGTGAAATTCTAAAGGTATTGGAAGAGAGGAGACTTAATGTAACAGAACTGTTTCCAGTTGCGTCATCCAAATCGGTGGGTAAAAAAATTACCTTCTTGGGTAAAGAATACAGCGTTATCTCAATAGAAGATGCTGTAAACCACAAGCCTGACATAGCAATTTTTTCGGCAGGCGGTAATACTTCCTTAGAATGGGCTCCTAAATTTGCTGAGGTTGGCACAAAAGTGATCGACAACTCATCGGCTTGGAGAATGGATGAGAGTATTCCGCTTATAGTGCCTGAGGTTAATGGAACAATCTTAAAAAAAGATGACTATATAATTGCAAACCCAAATTGTTCTACAATCCAATTGGTGATGGCATTATCGCCACTACATAAGATGTATGGTATTAAGCGACTCGTTATTTCAACCTATCAGTCGGTTTCGGGGAGCGGAATTAAAGCTGTGAATCAGCTTATGAATGAGAGACAGGGTAAAACAGGAGATATGGCATATCCCCATCAAATTGATTTGAATGTGCTGCCACATGCCGGCGATTTTGTTGAGGATGGCTATACTTCAGAAGAAATAAAACTTGTAACTGAAACAAACAAAATACTTGATGCAAACATTAGAACAACAGCAACAGTTGTAAGGGTTCCGGTGGTTGCAGGCCATTCAGAAGCGGTGAACATTGAGTTTGAAAAAGACTTTGTTATTGAGGAGGTTAAACGATTACTGGGTAATATGCCAGGCGTGGTTGTTTTTGACTTTCCCGAAGCTAACTTTTACCCCATGCCTTTACTAGCTCAAGGCAAAGATGAAGTTTTTGTTGGACGAATTCGTCGAGACTTTTCGCAACCCAGCAGCTTAAATTTATGGATTGTTTCGGATAATCTGCGAAAAGGTGCAGCTACTAATGCTGTTCAAATAGCTCAATATTTGATAAACAATAATCTGATTTAGGCCAATCTGCCTTATTAGTAAAAATAGTTACTTTTGAGCCCTATTTTAATTCAACTTCTCTGTAACATCAAGCGAAATAAGTGAAAATTTATAATTGTATAAAAGATTTTAAACCTGTTGATAATGCTATTGTTACCATAGGCACCTTCGATGGTGTACATCTCGGTCATCAGGCGGTGTTTAAACAGATGAGGAATGAAGCAGAAAAAATTGGTGGAGAAACAGTAGTGATTACTTTTTACCCTCATCCACGCATCGTACTTGGGTTAGACGATAAGGACTTGAAATTCATTAAAACCGAGAAGAAAAAAATCCAGCATATAGAAAAAGCTGGAATTGATAATCTGATTATTATTGAATTTACAGAAGAATTTGCCGCTACATCATCCGAGGATTTTATAAAAAATCTTATTGTTGACTACATTAAACCAAAAGTACTTATTATTGGTTATGACCATCAATTTGGAAGTAACCGCGAAGGTAGTTTTGAATTACTTAATAACCTGGGAAATAACCTTGGTTTCGAGGTTAAAAAAGTTGATGAACAAAATGTTGAAGATATAACAATAAGTTCAACCCAAATAAGAAACCTACTTAATCAAGGAGATATTAAAACTGCCAACAGTTTATTGGGTCACGAATATTCAATAACAGGAATAGTTGTTAAGGGACAGTCGATAGGTCATAACCTTGGATTTCCAACTGCAAACATTGAAATTGCGGATGAATATAAACTTATTGCTGCAATTGGAGTTTATGCTTGTAGGGTACATATTGGCCAATCAACCTACAAAGGCATGAGCAATATAGGTTATCGACCTACAATCTACAAAACCGATAATTCAGATCACGTAATTACGATTGAAGTGAATATTTTTGATTTTAATGAAAGTATTTACGGTAAAGAAATTACTATTTCGTTTGTTGACCGGATGCGAAACGAACACAAATTTGAAAGTAAAGCAGCTTTATCGGAACAGTTGGCGAAAGATAAGATTCATGCTTTGGAGATATTGTGAATAATGAACGGTTAAATTGAAACCCCGTGATATTCATAATTCCTAATCCTTAGCAGCAGTGATAGTAGCGGCAGCCTTTTGAAATAAAAATTGATGTGCAATTTGGCGGTGGTGGCTGGTTTGCAGAAACCAGACCCTGCACGACAACAATTGCACACAATGTTTATGAAAAAGCAAGAGCGGATAGCACGTTTGCTGCCCAAAAAAAGCCAATATCGATAACCTGCAAACTATCCAACATTTCTATTAAATTTGTGCCCTCTTATCAAATTTATATGAATAACTAAAACTTTTAAATATGAAAATTAAAATAACCGGCTTGATTTTAGCCTTAACGTTATTAATAGCAAATAGTACTATTGCATGTACTAACTACCTTATTACCAAGGGCGCATCTACGGATGGGTCGACAATGATTTCGTATGCCGCCGACTCACATATACTTTATGGAGAGTTGTACCATTGGCCTGCTGCTACCTACCCTATTGGAACCATGCTTGATGTTTATGAATGGGATACGGGTAAATATCTTGGCGAGATTAAGCAAGCTTTGAAAACCTATAATGTGGTTGGTAATATGAACGAAAATCAGGTTGGTATTGGCGAAACAACATATGGTGGAAGAAGTGAACTTGGGAGTCAGCCTGGTGCCATTATGGATTATGGCAGCCTTATTTATATAGCCTTGCAAAGGGCTACTTCGGCTCGTGATGCCATAAAGATTATGACCAGTCTTGTTGCTGAATACGGTTATTATAGCTCGGGAGAATCGTTTTCAATTTCAGATGAAAATGAAGTTTGGATTCTTGAATTAATTGGAAAAGGTGAAGGCGAAAAAGGTGCTGTATGGGTTGCACGTTTAATTCCTGATGGTTATGTAAGTGGACATGCTAACCATGCTCGTATTGAAACTTTTCCTTTGGCAGATAAAAAGAACTCAATAACTTTTAGCAATATTGATGATATTTATAACAAAGAAGTAGATGTTGTTTACGCTGATGATGTAATTTCATTTGCAAGAGCAAAAGGATGGTATACAGGTGAGGATAAGAATTTTTCATTTTCTGAAACCTATGCACCCGTTGATTTTGGAGGTGCACGCTTTTGCGAGATAAGAGTATGGACTATGTTTAACAAAGTTGCTCCTGGCATGGATAAATACTGGGATTATGCTAAAGGTATTATTGAGCACAATGACAAATTTGCCGATGGAACACCAAATCCAAATCATTATGCTACTAACCGAATGCCTCTTTGGGTTAAGCCCACAAAAAAAGTTAGTGTTCATGATATGATGAATTTTATGCGCGACCACCTTGAAAACACAGAACTTGATATGAGTGGTGATGTTGGTGCCGGTCCTTTTGGCAACCCATACCGTTGGCGTCCACTTACATGGAAAGTTGACGATGTTGCATATTGTAACGAGCGTGCCACAGCAACCCAACAAACAGGTTTTTCCTTTGTAACACAATCACGCAGCTGGTTACCTGATGGCATTGGTGGTATTATTTGGTGGGGTGTTGATGATGCTTCGGGTAGTGTTTATATGCCTATGTATTCAAGTATAACCGAGATTCCATTTAATTTTGCCGTTGGTAATGGCTCAATGATGGAATTTTCTGAAACTTCAGGATTTTGGGTATTCAACCAGGTTCAAAATTTTGCATATACCCGATATAGTTATATCCATCCTGAAATAGAAAAAGTTCAAAATAAATTTGAAACAGGTTTTATTGCAATTACACCGGCAATTGACGCAGGTGCAAAAGCTTTAATCGACTCTGACGAAGCTGCCGCGATCGCATATCTCACAAATTATTCAAATTCTGTTGGTGCCGATGTGTTCAACACATGGAAAAAACTATACAGCTCACTGTTTGTAAAATATATGGATGGAAATATTAAAACAGTACGCGAAATTCCTGAAGGATATAAGTACTATGCTCCTGAAGTATCACAGCCCGGATATGGCGAAGATAAATACCGAATAATAATTAAAGAAACCGGCGATCAGTTTAAGGTAATCGGAGGAGATGGACATTAGAGTTCACTGTTTTGAGTTGAGGGTTGTGGGTTGTGGGTTGAGAGTTAACCCTAAACTCAGAACCCTGAACTCAAGACCCAAAACATACAACAAAATGAAAAAGATTCTACTATTTTTTGCAATGGCAACAATTATTTTTACTGCCTGCGAAAACAACAACACCAAGAAAGAAATGAATGATAACCCATTTTTCAGCGAATGGACAACTCCCTATGGTGTCCCTCCGTTTGACCTGATTAAAGATGAACACTTCATACCTGCATTTGAAAAAGGTATTGAAATTCAAAATAAAGAAATTGAAGCAATTGTTTCAAACCCTGAACCACCAACATTTGCAAATACTATTGTCGCATTGGATCAAAGCGGTGAAGACCTTCGAAGAGTAGGTGGTGTATTTTTTAATTTAACCGAGGCCAATACCAATGATGAAATTACTCGTATAACCGGTGTGATGGCTCCAAAACTTGCTAATCATAGCGACAATATTATGCTAAATGCAAAATTGTTTGGTAAAGTGAAGCAGGTATATGATAATCAAAAAGATCTTAATCGTGAGGTTGAAATTGGAAATGCTCAGGCACTTAACCAGGAGCAGGTAGCTTTGCTGGATGATGTTTATCAGGGTTTTGTAAGAGGTGGTTCGGAGCTTAATAGTGATGATCAGGCAAAGCTTAGGGTTATTAATGAAAAACTAGCTTCTCTTTATCCTAAATTTGGTAATATTCTTCTAAATGAAAGCAACAATTATTTCATGCTAATTGAAGATGAAAATGAGTTAGCAGGATTACCTAATTCCGTTAAAAATGCGGCTGCAGAAATAGCAACGGCAAAAGGACATGAAGGTGCATGGGCATTTACGCTTGATAAACCTAGCTGGATTCCTTTTTTACAATATGCTGATAATCGTGACCGTAGAGAAGAGCTATATACAGCCTGGATGAATAGAGGCAAAACCAAGGAGTTCAACACTACTCCAATCGTAAACGAAATACTTGTGCTTCGTGAACAAAAAGCAAAACTTCTGGGCTACAATAACTTTGCCGAATACGCTGTTTCGAAAAACATGGCCAAAACTCCGGCTAGAGTTTATGAATTATTACTTGGCCTATGGGAACCTGCGTTGGATAAAGCAAAAGCCGAAGGTCTTGAACTTCAAAAAATGATGAATAACCAAGGTGTTAGTGGTGATCTACAAAGCTGGGATTGGTGGTATTATACTGAAAAACTAAGAAAAGAGAAATATGATCTTGACGAAAATGAGTTACGTCCATACTTTTCATTGGAAGCTGTAAAAAAAGGTGCATTTGAATTATCGGAACGTTTGTATGGTATTAAATTCAACAAAAGAACCGACCTTCCTGTTTACCACGAAGATGTTGAAACTTATGAAATAACCGAAGCAGATGGAACTCATATAGGCATATTTTATGTTGATTATTTCCCAAGGGCATCGAAACGTGGTGGTGCATGGATGGAAGCTTACCGTAAGCAATCGGGATCGGGAGAAAACCTTGTTACTCCAATTATTGTAAACGTTGGTAATTTCACAAAGCCAACTGCCGATGCTCCATCGCTATTAAGTATTGATGAGGTTCAAACCCTGTTCCACGAACTCGGCCATGGATTACATGGTTTCCTTTCGAATGTAGAATACCAATCAATTAGTGGAACTTCTGTAAAACGCGACTTTGTGGAACTTCCATCACAGATAATGGAAAACTGGGCTCTTGAACCAGAATTATTAAAATTATATGCTTATCATTAT
This sequence comes from uncultured Bacteroidota bacterium, assembly GCA_937912115.1. GTDB lineage: Bacteria > Bacteroidota > Bacteroidia > Bacteroidales > F082. The sequence goes on from CALDOI010000104.1 coordinate 35,246, forward strand.
AAAACCGGTGAATTAATTCCTCAGGAACTGGTAGAGAAAATCCAACTTAGCGGTAAGTTTAATCAAGGTTTTGTAACAACCGAATATTTGGCAGCAAGTTTACTCGACATGAACTATCACACTGCTGACAAGGCAAGCGATATTGATATCGAAGTGTTTGAAAAAGAAAGCATGGATAAGCTTGGGTTGATTGATGCAATTATTCCACGCTATCGTTCAAATTATTTTTCACATGCTTTTAGTAGCGAAGGTTATGCGGCCGGTTACTATGTTTACATATGGGCAGCTGTACTTGATGCTGATGCATATGAAGCATTTGTTGAACAAGGAATTTTTAACCGCGAGTTAGGACAAAGTTTTAGAGATGAGATTATTTCACGTGGTGGGTCTGATGATCCAATGGCATTATTTGTAAACTTTAGAGGTGCAGAACCAAGTTTACAACCATTATTGAAAAAACGCGGATTAGTTAAATCCGACTCATAAAAGTTGAATTAGAATTCCCCCTTTGTGGGACTTTGTGAAATCCTTAGTGTTCCTTTGTGGTAAAACAACTCTGCCACTAAGGAACACTTATTTCATACTAAATTTCACCAAAAGAAATATAGCCTTTTTATAGTTATGAAATTTCTCGAACTTATATCCTCTCGTCAAAGCGATCGCCAGTACATCAACAAACCTGTTAACAGGGAAATAATAAACAGATGTATTGAGGCTGCAAGAATTGCTCCATCGGCTAGTAATTCTCAGCCCTGGAAATTTATTGTGGTTGACGATCCTGAGCTTAAGGACAAAGTTGCCAGGAAAACTTTCGGGCCGCTAAAAAGTTTCAACAAATTTGTGCCACAGGCTCCTGTTATTATTGCTATTGTATTAGAAAAACCAAAGCTAACCACAGAACTTGGAGGCCGTCTTAAGAAAAAAGAATACCCTTTAATCGACATTGGAATTGCCGCTGAGCATATCTGCTTGCAAGCAACTGAAGAAGGACTTGGTTCGTGTATGTTAGGGTGGTTTGATGAAAAGTCAGTTAAATCACTACTTGGAGTCCCTGATAAAAAAAGCATCCCATTATTGATTACACTTGGCTATACTGCTGAGGATTATAAGCACAGGAAAAAAATCAGGAAAAACATGGTTGATGTGGTAAAGTATAATTCCTACTGAGGTGTACAATTAATTACTATTTGTAATTAGCAATAAATAAACAGTTTATGCTATATTGTTGCCACAGATTCACAGATTAATTCTATTGAAATAATTATGATCATCTACGTACTGGAAATTCCTCAGATTAACTATCTGTAAAAAGACAGATATATCTGTGGTAATTATCAACAAGACTCATCATAAGACAGATAGTTAAAAATCTGAGAATCTGTGGTTTTTTGTATTGTTAATCATTACAACCTATTTACAATCGAAAAAATAAGAAGTTATTTACACACCCTATAATTTCTCTTAACAATTCAAATCAAAAAAGGCCTGAAAGGTTAAAGCAAACTCTCAATCACTTCCGGAAAATGTTTGTATTCCAGTTTATGGATTTTTGTCGCCAGACTATCGGGTGTTTCATTTTCATCAATGTTAAAACTTTCCTGAAAAATAATTTGGCCATCGTCATAAACACTATTCACCTTGTGTATAGTAATACCCGATTTTGGCTCATTAGCGGCAATCACTGTTTCATGCACCTTCATCCCATACATTCCTTTGCCCCCGTATTTAGGTAATAATGCAGGGTGAATATTGATTATTCTGTTTTCAAATTTATCAATTAAATTTTGTGGAACTAACCATAAAAAACCCGCCAGAACAACCAAATCAATATTATACTGAGCCAGTAGATTAATAATTTTTTCCGAATTATAGAAGTCATCACGATTAAAAATATGCACATCAGTAAATAATGAATGAGCACGTTCAATAACACCAGCCCTTGTATTATTTGTAAGTACAACAGACACGTTAGCTATGGAACTATCTTCAAAATAATTAATAATATTTTCAGCATTTGTGCCACTACCGGAAGCGAATATGGCTATGTTTTTCATTATATGTTATCATTAAATAAGGCTGCAAAATTAGTGTAAATCATAATAATTCAAATTAAGAGTAATGACAAATGATGAGTATACAATTAAATATACAATAACCTCTTGTATCACATTGTTTTAAAAACTTTTTTTATTTTTTGCTTTTTATTGCATTAATACCGTTCTTTGCATCGAGTTTTAACCAAAAATTAGACAAATGTCAGATGTACGTTCAAAAGTAGTAAGCATTATCGTTGATAAGCTTGGAGTAGAAGAGAGTGAAGTAACAAATGAAGCTAGCTTCACCAACGATCTAGGTGCCGATTCACTTGATACTGTTGAATTGATTATGGAATTCGAAAAAGAATTCAACTTATCAATTCCTGATGAAGAAGCAGAGAAAATTGAAACAGTAGGTAATGCTGTTAGTTACATAGAGGAACACCAGTAGAAAACAGTGACTATGGAGTTAAAGCGAGTTGTAATAACAGGACTTGGAGCAATAACTCCCATTGGCAAAAATGTAGAAGATTATTGGGCAGCTCTACTTGCAGGAGTAAGTGGTGCTGCACCAATAACTAATTTTGACACGGCAAAATTTAAAACGAAATTTGCCTGCGAAATTAAAGACTTTGATGCCACGGAGTATTTCGACCGAAAAGAAGTTCGCAAGCATGATCGCTATGCACAATTCGGCATTATTGCTGCCGATGAGGCAATAGCTGATTCAGGTATATTAGATGACCCTAAAGTTGACACTAACCGAATTGGTGTTATCTGGGCTTCAGGTATAGGTGGTTTGAGTACTTTTTCACAGTCTGTTTCTGAATATGCATTGGGCGACGGTACCCCAAGATTTAATCCATTTTTTATTCCGAAGATGATTGCTGATATTGCAGCTGGTCATATTAGTATTAAATACGGACTAAGAGGCCCTAATTTTGCTACAGTTAGTGCTTGTGCTTCTTCTGCAAATGCTCTTTCTGATGCTTTTAATTATATCCGTTTGGGAAAGGCTGATGCTTTTGTAACAGGAGGATCAGAAGCCGCAATTACTGAAAGTGGTGTTGGTGGTTTTAATGCTATGCATGCGATCTCAACACGTAATGATGACCCACAAACAGCTTCTCGCCCGTTTGATAAAGATCGTGATGGTTTTGTTATGGGAGAAGGCGGTGGTGGTCTTATATTTGAAGAGCTGGAACATGCTCTTGCAAGAGGTGCTAAAATTTATGCTGAAGTGGCTGGAGCCGGATTATCAGGCGATGCATTTCACATGACTTCTCCTCATCCGGAAGGATTGGGTGCCCAACTCTGTATGAAAGCTGCCCTTGATGATGCCGGATTAAGCATTGAAGATATAGACCATATTAATACTCACGGAACTTCTACACCAGTTGGTGATATAGTTGAACCAAAAGCCATTGTTAGCCTTTTCGGCGAACATGCTTATAATATTAATATTAACTCTACAAAATCAATGACAGGTCATTTACTTGGTGGTGCAGGTGCTGTTGAATCTATTTCAACATTGTTATCGGTTAAAAACGATATTGTTCCTCCAACTATTAATCACTTTAATCTTGACCCTGAAATTGACAGTAAACTCAATTTCACTTTTAATAAAGCTCAGGAACGTGAAGTAGCATATGGTTTAACAAACACATTTGGGTTTGGGGGACATAATGCGTCACTTATCTTTAAGAAGTTTGTAAAATAAAACTTCCCGATTTGCTAAATAGCAATAAACTACGGTATTTATTTTCTTCTGATAAAAAACTTTATCAGTCAGTTAAGAATATATTTGGTTATTATCCTGGTAATATCCATTTATATAAGTTAGCACTTCGTCATAAATCAGCTACAACTAAAATAGTTAATGGTGTTCGATTAAATAACGAAAGGCTTGAATATCTTGGGGATGCAATATTAAGTGCAATTATTGCCGATTATCTTTTCAAATCATTTCCGTATGAAAACGAAGGCTTTTTAACTGAAATGCGATCGAAAATCGTAAGCCGTGTATCGCTAAATAAACTCTCGAGGAAGCTTGGTTTGCAGTATTTAATCAGATCTGGTGATCCTTCGGCCAAAGCTAAATCAGCTGGTGGTGATGCCTTTGAAGCCCTTATTGGTGCTTTGTATCTGGATAAGGGCTATAATTTTACAAGCAAAATTTTAATCCATCGCATCATAAATATCCATTTTGACATAGAGCTATTAATTGAATCTGAAATTAGCTATAAAAGCAAATTAAACGAGTGGGGTCAAAAGGAAAAACGCAACGTTATTTTCAAAGTTGAAGAAGAAATTGGCGAAAAGCATAAAAAACAATATTTGGTTGCTGTTGAAATTGATGACAAAATTATTTCCCGTTCTCAAGATTACTCAATAAAAGGTGCCGAAAATCTTGCTGCCGAAAAAGCATGGACGAAATTGGAAGAAGAGATATAGTTGCTACCCACTTTTAGCTATCCCTATTCATCGGTAAATCAATGCCAAAACCACGTTTACTATCCTCACGTTTAAGCAAAAAGGCAAAAACTACCCCCATCAAACCTAGTACGGCAAACATAATAATTGTTGGTGTATAATTTAGAGTTATTGGATTGCCGGGATTTGTGGCATCCAATATTGCACCAGCAGCTATAGGTGTTGCAAATAATCCAAGATTTTGTATCGAATACATTAAACCATAAGCTGTTCCCATCTGTTTATAATCAACAAGTTTAACCAATGAAGGCCACATTGCAGCAGGTATTAGCGAAAATGAGATCCCCAATAGTACCATTGGTACATATGGATATATATCAGTAAAAGCAAAACTTAAATGAACCATAGTTAGCACAAGTGATCCAAATATCATTGCTGTTGCTGCCTTGCCATATTTATCAATCAAGAATCCAAATAACGGGGTAAATAGTAAGGTGCCCAGGGGTAGTAATGAGGCTATTTGTCCGCTTTTCTCGTAACTCATTCCAAACTTATGAAAAAAGAAATCAGGGGCAAATGCCATAAAAGGAAAAACCGCAGAGTAAAAAGTTACACACAGTAACGCTATGTAAATAAATGTTTTGTTCCCTATTATTTTAAAAATATCTGACATGCTAAATTTATCCTGTACTTCCTTTGGTACTGTTTTTTCAATTTGTGAATTAAGTTTTGTATCTAACATTATATACACAATCATTGCCAGCAATCCTGCTCCAACCAACACTGCAGCAAGCCATATTGCCGTACTAAGATATTGGCCTCCATCAGCAATTACCGGAGATAACTGCAAGGCAGCAAAGGTACCCAGCCGCCCAAAGCCAACTTTTAAGCCAAATGCTAACGCAAGATCCTTTCCCCTAAACCATTTAACAAGTATTTTGCTAACGACTACAATACTTGTTTCAGCTCCTAATCCATAGAAAAACCTACCCACTAACATCATTTTCAGCTGAGGTGTATAATCGGGTAAAAATGATTGCATAAACCCATAACCAAAGCCCCCGTCGGTATATATTTCAGAAGCTCCATAGGCAGTAATAAAAGCACCAAGAGCCATAAAAAAAACGAAAATAAATCCTGTACGGCGGATACCCAACTTGTCGAGAACAATGCCGCCAATTACGGCCATTAACAAAAAGGTATTTGGTATTGAATAAAATGCGACAAACAGGCCATATTGGGTGTTTGTGAATCCAAACTCCTTCGACATCAAATCCTTTAACGTAGAAAAGGCATCGTAAAAATAATAGTTTACTGATAGAATAAACCCTACCAGCAACAATATTCCCCACCGTGCAACAGCATATTCGTTTAATGCCTTTTTAATTTGATCCATATTTCGTTAATTAAAGCCCGTAAAAATACAATTCTATTGAGACATAATTAGAACTTCTACCCCTGTTGTAGTAAAAATGTATTTATTATCTATAGAAACTTATATTACAATACTTAGAAATATTATTACTTTTACGGGATACATAGTGATTACCACATTATCATTCATTTAATTTGATATGAAAAACCAAGACATTGATAGTACCGATAACCGACAATTGTTGGTTTGGGTAAGTTTCTCAGTATTTATTATTTCCATATTGAGCATTTTAGTTAACTATCAAATTGAAATTGACAACCCCATAATTCACATAGCATATACTTCCGGAATCGTTTACTTAATATTGTCAATTCTAATAAAAAGGGGGCTAAATCTTGTTGTTTCGCAATATACTATTATTATAATATCACTAATATTTACAAACTTACTTTGGTTCTATGAACATGGGCATTACGGTCCGGTGTTATATGTTTTTGTGTTAATATTCGCTCTCTCCATTTTCATTTGGCAGGGTAAAAAACTAATAATAAGTGCAATTGTACTATTAATAAACCTTGGAGTTTGTTTTTACATTGAATTCACATATCAAGATTTAATTGTTGATTACCAAGATAAGACAGCTAAAATTATTGATGTTTATGCCAGCCTCTTTATGCTACTTATAATATTCTATGCTCTTATGATGGCTGTAAAGAAAAGCTATTCCAGAGAATATGAGAAAGCCTTGCAGTCTGACAAGTTAAAATCTTCATTTCTTGAAAATATTAACCACGAAGTCAGAACCCCCTTAAATGCTATTGTTGGGTTTAGCAGCCTACTTAATGAAGATGATATAACACCTGATCAGCGTAAAGATTATAGTACGCTAATAATGGAAAGCAATGATGCTCTTCTCCGAATTATCGACGACATACTTCTTGTATCAACTTTAGAAAGCAATGATGCAACTAATAACGTAGGTTATTGCAATCTTGATGATGTGATTAGCGGACTTCATAAAACATTCAGTGAAAGACTCATAAAAACTAAAAAGCAAAATAGTATTGCGCTTTATGTTAGCGAACCAAATGTTAGTGCTATTATTGAAACCGACAAAATTAGAATTCAACAAGTATTTATCAGATTAATGGATAATGCCATTAAATTTACTAATTCGGGTAAAATAAATTTTGGATATCGCGTTGAACAAGATAATATTCTTTTTCATATTGCAGATACTGGAACGGGTATAAAAAAGAAATTTCACAGTAAGATATTCGATCGCTTTTACAAAGTTAATCCGGATGAAGAAGAGCTTTTTAAGGGAACAGGAATAGGATTATTTATTACTAAAAAAATTGTTGAGTCACTTAATGGAGAAATTTGGTTAAGCTCTATCTATGGAAGCGGAACTACCTTTTATTTTTCAATCCCAAAAACTGGTTTTAAAGAAGTGGATCCAAATTAATGAATTAATTTTCCCATTATTTGCCCATATAATATCTTACTAAAAAAATATACTATTGGGGCAGAAAGCAATCCGGCAAATACATCAATAGCATAATGCGCCTTAAGATAGACTGTTGCCATTAGTATAAGAACAAGCAATGGCAAAATAAGCCAAAAAAGCCATCGAATATTTCTGAAACTCAAATAAAGAAATATTACAACCATGCCCACGTGTGAGCTTGGGAAAGCACCTGTGGGATGTTCACCATAGTACTGAACAAGTTTAACAGCACGACTAAAAATGCCTGAATCAGCAACTTCATTTAATGGAACTGGCAGGTAATACTGTGGTCCTGCAACAGGAAATAAGATGAAAATAAGGTAGTAAATAAAAAATGAAGTGATAATTAGGAAAATGACTTTCTCAGCCAAAGCAGGTCGGAGAATGTAGAATGTAAGGCTAACTCCAATTGTAAGCAGATAATAGGAAAAATACCCAAGGTGAAGTAATTCGCTAAACCAATGTTGAGGAACCCGGGCAGAAAAATCTATACTTGGCTGGAATCCAAATAATGCCTCTTCCCATCCATAAACAATTGAATCTAAATTTGAACTGAAAATAAAATGGTTTAGCTGGGCTGTTTCGCCATAAAAATATGTTAATAGTAGTATAGGGTAAAACAGATGGACAAACTTAATCGTTTTGGTTTCCCATTTAGATTCGAGAAAAATCATAATCCCAACCAATATAATTAGTACAACCCTGATAAGGATCGGCATTAGTAACCCTGCTGTCATCTTTCCAAAAACAAGCATATACACTGCTGTAACCAACATATACAGCACAGTAATTACATCTGTGGTTTTAACCTTGTGGTTATATCTAAAGCCAGTCATTTTCTTTATACCACTCAATGGTTTTTTTAATCCCTGATTCAAAATTGTGTTTTGGAGAAAATCCGATATCATCCACTATTGTCGAATTATCGCACAACCAATTTAACTGCTCAAGTTCATTCACCTTATCCCGATTTAATATTGGTGCCCGGTGAGTAATTATACCAATGCCTCCCATAATAAATGCAATTATTCTTACAATCCAAATTGGTATTACAACAGAAATAGTACTGCGATTTAGTGTGGATTTTATTATATGATTAACTGTAGTAGCCGAATATGCAAAACCATCAGAGATATTACAAACCTTTTTGGATATGGTATTCCCACACATCTTGATTATAACATCTGCCAAATCACCAACATAAATAAAACTCAGCATCTGGTTTTTTGACCCAATATATAATTCCAAACCTCTGTTTATTGCTTTAATCATGCTAAAAAAGTTTTTCTCACGTAGACCATAAACCACAGTGGGTCGTAAGATTATCCATGGTAGTCCATTTTGAGCCTTAATAAATTGTTCAGCTTTCAACTTGCTTTTCCCGTAATGGGTTACTGGATGGGGGTCGTCATCCTCATTTATCGGAACCAGGGAAATTGGATTACCGGGACCAACGGCGGCAATACTGCTCACAAAAATAAATTTCGGTGGAGTTATATCAATCTTTTGTAGGGTATTGAATAAAATTTTTGTCAGGATATAATTTACATGATAATAATCATCGGGATTTAAACTCTGCGTAATTCCTGCATTATGGATAACAACATCAATTTTGCCATGAGTTTCAACAACATTCTTTAATTCTAATACTAATTTTTCAGGATCTGATAAACTAAGCATAGCGATGGGAATATTGCGTTCTTTTAACCAGCTTATATTGCTACTGCTTCTAATTGAAGCCACAACCTTATAACCATGTTCCAAGGCATGTTCAACAAGATGGCGGCCTACAAATCCTGTTGCACCGGTTATAAGTAGGGTTTTCACTTAATCTCGTTAAGGTTATACTGATAAATCCGATATTTTTTATAAACCTTAGCTCCTACATTTTGTAATGCCCGATTCATCATAAGATTGTTTTCAAGAATCCAACTACCTTCGGCTTCTACATAATCTAATTTTTTTGCTCCCTCATAACATTTTGCATATAGACAAGCATCGATTCCTGTTTTTCTGTATTCCTCAATTAAACCAAGGGTTAGTACCCTAACACTTTTTACTTTTTTCTTAAACCCAATGAGCCGAAAAATATTGAAAGGAATCAGTCTCCCATTTCTAATTTTAATTGTTATTTCATTTAAATTTGGCAGACAGGCAACAAATGCAATGGGTTCACCCTTATCTTCAACTATATAAACCAAATCAGGTGTAGTTACCATTTTTAGCTCTTTCACGAGCTTTTCAAATTCATTCGGAGTCATTGGTACAAAACCCCAGTTTTTCGCCCATGCCTTATTATAAATATGTCGGATTTTTGGCGTTTCGTTTTTGATATCTTTAAAATTGACTTTGCGGATAATAATGTCCCTTGCTGCAAGTCGTTCTTCGATTTTTTTAGCTAACCCAAGCATTTTTTTTGGAACCTCATCCCTATTAAGGTGATAGCATAACAAATCCATCTTTTTTGAAAACCCATAACCGTCGAACAAATCCTGATAATAATCTTTATTATGGATCATCATAATATATGGAGGAGTGTTAAATCCATCGATTAAAGTTCCACACTGATCATTTGTTGATGGGTTCATTGGGCCATAAACTCCATCAACCCCTTTTGTGCGAAGCCATTTTAAAGCACTATCAAATAAAGTATTAGCTACTTCCTGATTATTCGTACACTCGAAAAACCCAAAAAACCCGAAATTTTCATTCCAGTGCTCTACATATTTATCATTGGTAATGGCTGCTATTCTTCCAACAACTTTACCCCCTTCATCCAAGGCTATAAAATACTCAGCTTCGGCATGTTGAAAAAACGGATTTTTCTTTCTATTCAGGATATCACGCTGTGCAATTCTGAGCTCCGGTACATAATTACTATCATCTTTGTAAAGATCATAGGTAAATCCAATAAATTGATTTGTCAACCGACGCCCTTCAACAACTTTTATACTAACCATGCAATGAGTTTAGTTTAAAAGATCAAATATATTCATTTTTGGAAGTATTTTCCAAAAGGAATTAAGGTGTTTGATTACAATGGTGTTTTCATTGAATCACCTTATGGGTAAGTATATCAAAAGTAGACGATTAAGAATCATAAACCTTTCGATTATACACATACTCAGATATGAGCAACAAGCCATTATTTTAATACTATTTCAGCTGTTTTTTATATACATTGTCAGCTGTTGCCTTTTCTTAATCAATTGTTATATTGTCATATTTAGTACAATTTCTCCATCAAATTTCCAAAACCCTACCTTACCAACAATTCAAATATTATCTTTTTAATCCACTCCATATATCTCAAGTATTCCCAAAGTGTCACCCATTTGTAATTCGTTAAAGTTAAAATATGAAATATTTGGATTCATTACATTTTCGGAACTCACATGACCTAAGCCAAGAACATGACCTATCTCATGAAGTACAAAAACATAGAACAAATTACAATCATTAATACCTAAATCAGATTGAATAATTACGTTGCCTGAAAGCTCGTTGCATAGGGTATCAGGGTAATTAGGGTATCCGATTCCGCTTTGAATAATATCAGCAACATAGAATTGAATTTGGCTTTCACTATTATCAGCTAATTCATCAAATTCAATATCTGCAATTTCAGACCATGCATTTAAAGCTTTTCTTATTTCTGTCTTTGCACAAGGTAACAAATCATTGAATGACTTGCTTGGTAAATTTATCTGACGATGTGTATTTACAAATCCATTTTCTTCTTGAAAGCTATATGTTATGATGCCTCCACTTGATTCAGGCCCTTGTGAATTAAATCCTGATTCTTGAAATACGCTATCCTGACCCCACTTTAATCCAAAAAGACAATACTCACCATTTCCATCAGTACATTCAGATAATTGTGAATTACAAAAATTAAAATCATCAGACAGATTAATTTGCGTTAGATTTTGGTTATTTTCATCTTTACTACACCCTAATATAAAGAGAACAACAAGGTAAAAACAAATTATTGCTAAAGGTTTTTTCATCTTGGTGATATAAGGTAACTAATCAATAACAGTAACCAAGTTTTCTTTGCCTTTTCTAACCTTAGGTAAGTTAACTAACCAGTCCTTTTCCGTATCTCTATATCCCAGTGGTAGCAACACACAGCTTCGAAGACCTTTTTCCCTTAAATCTAAAATTTTATCTAAAGCATCCGGATTAAAGCCTTCCATTGGCGTACTATCCACCCCCTCGAAAGCAGCAGCAGCAACTGACATGGAAAATGCTATATAGGCTTGTTTTGCAGCATGATTAAAGTTAACTTCGGCGTTTCTTTTAGGATAGCTACTTAGTAGCATCTGTCGATAGTTTTCCCATCCCTCATTTGTCGTACCACGAATTTCATTGGTAAGATCAAACATCATATTAATGCGATCCTCAGTATATGTATCCCAAGCTGCAAACACTAGTAAATGTGAGCAATCGGTAACAATGGATTGATTCCAGGCTATCGCTCTGATTTTTTCTTTGATTTCGGGATTGGTTACAACAATTATTTCGAAGGGCTGCAAGCCGCTTGAGGTTGGAGCAAGGGATGCTGCTTCTATAATTGCGTCAATAATATCTTGAGATACCTTTTGGCCGTTCATTACTTTTGTGGCATAACGCCAATTTAGTTTATCTATTAATTCCATATTTATGTTTTAGTTTCATATTTAAAAATGTTACCTTCTCATTATTAAACTGTTTTAAAGAACAAAAATGGGTTTTTCATTTTATAATGAAGATTAGAGCAACCCTTTATCCTCCAGCGAAATCTTAATTTGGTTATGACCATTCCAGAATTTGGTTTCTATTTCGC
>CALDOI010000105.1 GCA_937912115.1 uncultured Bacteroidota bacterium
ATATTGATAATCTCCAATAGGCAATTGGAACTGCAATTAAAAATGCTATCAGTATTAACCAGAAGAATTCCTTATAGAGCAAAATCAGATTCAAGTCGATGGATACGACTATGATTTACATTATATTTATCATATGAAATTTCATCGCTTACATAGATGAGAATGAATATAAAGGCTGCAAGTCCGATTGTAAGTCCTAATATAACTAAGAAAGCATAAAACGGTCTCTTGGTTATATTTCTAAGTGCGCTAACGATATAATTTTTAAACATGATAATCTTTATTAAAACTGAAAAGAAGTTATTGCTTATTAAAATTCTCTGAAAGAATTTCGCCATCAAGCAGATGAATAACACGATTACTAAAACTCGCATCGCGTTGCGAATGAGTTACCATAATTATTGTTGTGCCAGCTTGATTTAAATTACTCAAGAGGTTCATTACTTCATCGCCATGTGATGAGTCAAGATTTCCTGTTGGCTCATCGGCAAGAATAAATTTAGGATCGGATACTACTGCCCGTGCAATTGCAACTCTTGGCTGCTGACCTCCGGATAATTAATTGGGATAGTGCTTTTTACGATGGCTCATTTGCATCTTTTCAAGGGCTTCTTCAACTCGTGTTCTTCTTTCTTTTGCGCTTAGTCCAAGATATATTAATGGCAACTCAACATTCTCGAATACTGTAAACTGATCGATAAGATTGAAATTTTGAAAAACAAATCCTATATTTCTTTTTCTCAATCGTGCTCGTTGTCGTTCGTTAAATCCGGCAACATCTTCCTCAAAAAAATTAAACTCTCCCGATGTTGGTGTATCCAATAATCCAAGAATATTTAGCAATGTTGATTTACCACAACCCGAGGGTCCCATTATTGCAACAAATTCTCCCTGATTTATATTGAGGTTTACCTTATTTAACGCAGTGGTTTCAACTTCTTCTGCTCTAAAAATACGAGTTAATTCTCTGGTCTGTATCATGTTTCTGAGTATTTCAGATTACTTAAATATTAATTTTTCTTTATTGCCGAAGTTGTCATATGATGAAATAACTACTTTTTCACCAGGCTGTAATCCTTCGCTTATTTCATAAAAATTCGTATTCTGGCGATTTATGCGAATAGTACGCTTATGGGCAAATTCTTCTGAGGGGTCCAATACATAAATCCAACTACCTCCTGTTTCCTGGAAAAAGCTTCCACGCTTTATAATAATTGCATCGGTTTCTCCGCTAAAAGTTAATCTAACCTGTACTGTTTGGCCTCTCTTAATACCCTCAGGTTCAATATTATCATTAAAAAATAAGTCAACTTTAAATGAACCATTCGAAACATCTGTATATATTTTATCTATATAAAGATTATAAGTTTTGCCTGCGTAGCTAAATTGAGCCTCTTGCCCAACAAAAACTCTGGACACATATCGCTCATCTATCCTTGCTTCAAGTCGATAGCCGTCCAGCAAATCAATTTGGCCAAGATGTTCGCCTACGGATTTTGTTTGTCCAATTTCAAGATTGAAGGAAGATAACTTACCGGCAGCTGGTGCTTTAACATAAGCATTATTGATATTCTTACGCAGCAATCTCATATTTTCTCTCATCCTGCTTAAGGAAGTTTCAATATCCCGTTTCTGTGCTTCACGTGCTATAGAATCAAGTTTTTGTAATTCAAGCGATATTTGTAATTGCTTAACGGTAAATGCAAACTCACGCTCTGCATCTTCAAATTCTTTATCTGCTATTACTAACTTATCATGGAGGGTTACCTTTCGATCAAAATCACGCTCAGATAAGTCAATACGGTACTCAAGTTCAACTATCTCCTTTTGACGGATATATTTATTTTGCTCAAGCGATAGCTTTGTGTTTTGGAGGTTGTTCATTTCAGCCAACATCCGAGTTTCCTGCTCCATATAACTTAACTCCATGGCCGTATTGAGTAGTTTGAGGAGTGTATCTCCTTTTTTTACCATGTCACCGTCCTCGGCAAATATTGCCTCTACTACACCTCCTTGAATCGCATCAATGTAAAATGTAGTTTTAGGGAATACAATACCATCTATTGGAATAAACTCCTGAAACTTATCCTGTTTAACTGTTGCTATTGTTAACTGGTTACGGTCAACATATAATCTCGATGATTTATCACGTAAAAAAATCAGGTAAAAAATAAGAAATACAAAGGCTGTTATTGAAACAATTGTAACTATTTTTCGAGTCGTCCATTTCTTTTTCTCGATAATCCTATCCATATTGTTGAAATTTGTAAATCCTATCTTCTAATATTGTGCCATCAATACTTATGATCTGGGAACTAGTCGTTTAGTTTTTTAAGGAAAATTAACATTATATAATATGTCCGATTGTGAACAGTTTCTTGTACATAATTGTACATAGTGTTTTATAATTGAACACATTACAATAAAAAGTAAATTAACCAAATATCATATTAAATATTACTTTTGGCGGCTTAAAAATAAACTCATGAAAATAGTACTGATAATAGTGGCAATTATAATTTTCATAGTTATTGCCATAAGATTATATATAAGTATGCATCCTGTTTTTGGTGGTAAACCAAGTGGTTCGGAAATGGAGCGTATTCTAAATTCACCAAACTATGTGGATGGCCATTTTGTAAATATGGAACCAACAGTTGTAATGGCTAATGATAGTTCAATGTTAAGTACGATGTGGGAATGGATAAAGGGACCTGAGAATGGTAAACCTGATAGCATTGTTACTAAATCTTTTAGCATTGATAAATTTATGTTAGATGGTGATAGCTCATTTAAAATAATTTGGTTTGGTCATTCGAGTGCAATGATAAAAATGAATAACAGTGTTATACTGATAGATCCTGTTTTCAGTAAATATGCTTCTCCTGTACCTTTTACCAATGGCAGTTTTAATTTCACAAATACAATTGATATTGAGGAACTTCCTTCAATTGATGTATTGTTGATTTCACACGATCATTATGATCATTTGGATATGAAGAGTATTCAGGAATTGGATAGAAAAGTAACTTCGTACTATGTGCCATTGGGTATGGAAGCTCATCTTGTAAAATGGGGAGTCGATCCCAATAAAATTACCATTGCCGATTGGTGGGATGAGTTTGAAGTTAATGATAATTTAATGCTTGCTGCGACTCCCGCCAGGCATTTTTCGGGGAGAGGAACAATACGAAATTCAACCCTGTGGTGTTCATGGGTGATGAAAAGTCCATCAGGTAGTATCTTTTTCGGTGCTGATTCGGGGTATGGAAAGCATTTTAGTATGATTGGTGAAAAATACGGACCATTTAAATTAACAATGATTGAATGTGGTCAGTATAATGATAAATGGCCAACTATTCATGCTATGCCTGAGCAATCGGTTCAAGCACATATAGATGTTAAAGGCGAAAAGATGATGGCTATTCATTGGAGTAAATTTCAATTGGCTTTGCATTCATGGACTGAACCTATTGAAAGGGCAAGAGCTGAGGCGAAATTTAAAGAAGTTGAACTAATCGAACCGATTATTGGGGATGTTTTCGAAATTGATATAAAGAAAAATCGCTAATAATTTCCATCAAAATCGCGCCAGGCAATTACATCGATATATACCGTATCGGCAAACCCATAAAAAATAACATGATCCTCGATATCATCACCATATTGGTTGGTTTCAACAGTACTCCAATTACCTCGGGTTATTTTATATTCAACTGCAGGGCCTTTAGCAGGAAAAGTAATATATGGTCTTCCATCTGGCAACCTACTAAATATTAGTTTTTTGTCTCCCGGATTCCATCCATTAAAATCGGGTGCTAAATACAGATGATCTTTAGATGGAGTATTCGTAGGTAATTTGTTAATTACCAAGGTAATATTATCTAATTTGAATTTAGGTTTGTCTTTCCAATTAGCAACATTTACTACTAATGTATCAAAATCGTTATAATTATAATAGAAGTTTGGTATTTCTTCACCATAAGTACCAACCTCTGATGTTTCCCAAGATCCTCTGGTAACTTTACAAGCTAAATCACCAAACTCTCGGGGTAAACTCACATAATATTGCCCTTTATCATTAAGCCGGAATTTGTGACGTAGTCTTCCCGGATTCCATCCATTAAAATTACCAGTCAGATAGAACTTTGCATCGCTGGGTGTTGATTTGGGTATGCTATCCAGAATTATGATTATCTCATTATCAGTTGATGACTCAATATCTTTCCATCCTTTTATTTCAACATATACTGTATCTTCATTTTGAAGATTGAGGCTCCGATTTTCAATATCATTACCACTCCTGTCAACTTCAACGCTTCCCCATTCTCCACGTGTAATTTTATAATCCAAAGTAGTTTCTTTTCGAGGAACAGGATAGAACCATTGTCCATTTTTATTTTGTTGAAATTGGTAGTTTTTGTCCCCAGCCGACCATGAGTTTATATTGCATGCTAAAAATAATCCATCATCTAAAAAGGTATTATTTGGTAGCTTTTTTATAATAATTACAACCCTGTTCGATTTAGTTTCCGGGATATCAGTCCAGCCCTTAACATCGAGGTATATTGTATCTTTACTGCCAAATTTTAATGTGCGAATTGGTATTTCATTTCCATATTCATCTGATTCAGAAGTCGATAAATTACCTCTTGTAATTTTATAATCAATTGTGTTTACTCCAGGTGGCCGGTCGATGGTGAGCAACAGGTCGCCAGAAATTGTTTTTTCAAAAATTGAAGCATTATCCGGATCCCAAGAATTTGCATTGCTGGCCAGGGCTATTAAATCATCAATGGGTGTGTTTTCCGGAATATTATCAATTTTCAAGGTGAGCTTTGGACAATCAATAGGGTCGAGGCCGGTCCAACTTTCAATTTTGCATATAATAGTATCATTGAATGCAGTTTCCAATAATCTGTTCTCAATTTCTTCTCCACAAATGTCCTTTTCAACTGTATTCCAATCACCGCGAGTAAATTTGAAAAATACTGTCCCAAAACCCGGAGGTAGTGTGTAGTAATAATTACTATCCTTTGACATTTGCAATACATATAATTCTTCTCCCGGATCCCAGTTGTTGAAATTTCCAGTTATATAAATGGGTTGGCCTGGGGGTGTGTTGCCAGGTATGCTATCAACCTTAATTACAACCCTTTTGCAGGATGTGGATGCCAATAAAAACGTGGCCAACAATATTAATATTAAGGTTCTCATTTGTCTATCCATTTTAAAAAGTCGGGAACCTTAATGCGGCTAATCAATACATGGTCTGATGTAACGGGTTCTAATTCTATGTGTAATCTGCTATTGAAATATTTATTTATTTTTTTAATTGAGTCAATATGGATAATGAAACTTCTGTTAATTCTATGAAAATGATCGGGATTAATTTCTGTTGTAATTTGCTCAAGTGGGTAATCAATTATATACCGCTTATTATTACGAGTAACAATTAATGTAACATTGTCTTCTGACTTGAAATAGGCAATATCTTTAATGGAAATGTGTAGAATTTGATCCCCAATTTTTACGATAAATCGTGATTTAAAACTTGGCTTATTAAGTTTAAACAGTTGCTCAATTTGATCTAAGCTTATTGGTTGCCTTTTATTTCCATATTTATCTTCAAGAGAAAGGTACTTCTTGATAGCATCGTTTAGTTCGTTTAATTTTAGTGGCTTAAGTAAATAGTCAATACTGTTTACCTTAAATGCTTTTATTGCAAACTCATTAAATGCTGTGGTAAAAATTACTGGAGTAGTCGAATTAATATGATTAAATATTTCAAAACTCATTCCATCCGACAGTTGGATGTCAAAAAACATTAAATCCGGATTCGGATTATTATTGATCCAACTGATTGCATCTTCAATGTTGTCGATAAATTCTAAAATCTTAACATCATAATCACATAGGGCTAGTAACCTTTTAATCTCTTTTTGAGCATGAATTTCATCCTCAACAATCAAAACATTTAACTGTGCTGTACTACCTTTATGATTTTTCATATTAAAATTCAAATTAACGGTATTTTTACACTAAACTCTGAATCAGTATGTGAAACTTCTACAGTTCTATTTGTTAAAAACTCATACCTGCTTATTATATTTTTTAATCCAAGTTCGCTGCTATATTCTTTTGTTCGTTTAGGCTGAAGATTGTTTCTAACTTCAATAGTATTTTCAGAGATCAAAATTCTAATGGTCAATGGCTGCTTTTTTGAAATTACATTATGCTTAATAGCATTCTCAACAAGCAATTGTAATGTTAGCGGAGCGATTTTTTTATCATCATTATTATTTTCATTAACCATTATAACTTCCAGGTTCTTGTCAAATCTAAGCTTTGATAGCTCTATAAACGAGTTAGCAAAATCCAATTCCTTTGTGATCACAATTAGCTCTTTATCACGATTTTCAAGAATATATCTATACACATCCGATAACTCTCTGATAAATAACCCGGCTTTATCCTGATTTTCATAAACAAGCGATGAAAGTGTATTAAGACTATTGAATAGAAAATGAGGATTTAATTGTGATCGTAACGACTCAAATTTGAATTCGGCATTTTCTTTTTTAAATCTCTCAAGTTCGGCTAAACTATTTCTCCATCTATTCAGAAGAAATAATATTAAACCAAAAGTTGTATAGATTAGGATTATGAAGATAATATAGCCGATGATAATTAATTCATCAAATAAGCTTATATAATCATTAAAACCAAAAAATAGGGCAATAATCAGGCGAAGCCCATACACAATAACTAAAGTAACTACACTGTTGATTATTAACTGCCCTATAAACCTTAATATCGGTTTACTTTCCCAATTATAATTGCTGCTTAACTTTTTATTGATCCAAAAAAGAGATTCAAAAACTGCATATGTAACAGCAATCGTTCCTATGTAATTTGATATTGGCTGAAACAGGCTGTATTGCTTATAGATTAATCCAAATATAACATCAAGTATGAAATTAAGGATAATACCCAAAAATAATCCGTAACCATAACGTAACCAGCGGTTAATATTGTACTTGTAATTAATCGACAAAGATGTAGACATACATATATGTGTGAAGTAAACAAAGGTACACAAACTGAGGGAAAGTATTATCAAATTAAAGGTTTAAACCCTTCAATTTCATTGCAGATAGTTTTTTTCTATAAACCTAATTGATACATCTAGTCCGAAGCTTTAAGCTTGAAGTCCGAAGAAATTCTTCTAGCCTCCGACTTCGGACTTACGACCGTTAGAAACTATATTTGGTGAATTATATTTACTTTTTAAACCTATGTGTTTTCAATGCTTAGATGTTTTTTTATTTCAAAGAACGCTGATTGAAATGATAAACAATTAATATTCTATTACTTCTTTGCGAAAGCAATATTTTCATTATTGAAATCAATTTCTTTTGAATATACAACTTGATTTTTCCGCAATATTTCAAATACATATTTCCCTTCAGGATAATTAGCAAGATCGAATTTCAGATCGACGATTTCTTCTTTTTTAACACGAGTTTGATGAATGATTTCGTTATTGTCCCAAACTCTAATTTTAACTACTTCATTGGGTAACTTGGCAATTTTCACATCTACAAATGAGCCATCTTTATCAATTATGGCGGCTCTTAGGTCTTTTGTTACATAGCAACAGGAATCGTTGGCTGATGACTGTGGAAATTGCGCAAATGAAAATGTTGCAAGAACTAAAAGTGTTAATGATAATGCTATTGTTTTCATGATTATGTTTTTTTAGTTTTAAAATATAAGGCAAAACTATATCAACAATAGGGGTGGGGAAAGGGAAATGCTGTGAACTTAAGAATTGGCAATGTGAAGTTAAGAGTTGGAAGATCGAAGTCCGAAGTCAGAAGATCGAGTAGGAAGTCAGAGGTTTGGAGCCTGATTATCCATTTAACCAATGACCAATTATCTAACGTGCACAAACAATACAAATAGATCCTGGCATTAATAATAATCTTTGTATAGGGATAGGTATGCCACATTGAATGCAAGTGCCAAAATCATCATCATCAATTCTTTCCAAAGAGATATTAATCTTATTTAGTTTGTCGTTAGACTTTCTCAGAGCCTCCTGATTAATACTCTTGTTAACAATAGCATCCATTCGGCTTACACGACCAATGGCATCATCGGGTTCGATTGGTTTAGTTAGTTCTTTTAACTCATCTAAACGTAAAATAAGTTTAGATTTTTCCTTTTCCAGGTACATCTTTATTTGACTTCTGTGAGCTTGATCCATATTAACATCATAAAATGCAAATAAAGAAAAAAAATATGAAGTTCTTAGTATTAAGATGACTATTTAGCTGTATAGAGTTTTATTTAATCACAAAGCAGCTTGTTTTTGAACGACTATTTTATAGCATTGCAAAGGTGGTTCATCTTTCATATGCTTAATTGGCTCTTTAATCTCATAGCATTCAAGAACTTCAAAATTCTTAAATTCATTTATAATTGCCTTCTCATCATAAAAGAAAACGTTTAAGCCATTATTGATTTGAAAACGGTTTTTGCTGAGAAGTTTACCCTGCCCGTACATGGGTGAATTTAGTGAAACAACAACAAAAATCATAATGCCATTGGTTGATAATTGATTATAACAGGAGGTAAGAAATAGCTTTCGCTCATTTCTATTTAACAAATGAAGCACGGCGTAACAATAAATACCATCATATTTGATATTATCAAATGGCATATCAAGCACAGACCCGTGATAGATTTGAATTTTAAGGTTATTTTTTATGGCAGTTTCAATTGCCTTTATTGAGATTTCAATTCCTGTGACTCCAATTCCCTTATCGATAAATGGTGTTGAATTTCTACCATATCCAAATCCTGGAATAAGTGCATTACATATTCCACTCTTAAGGAAATAATCGGCAGCAAATATTGCTGAATCTGCAGGTTCATACGACCAAATTGCACCATCTTGAAAAATGCTATCCCAGAAATTCATTAAGCCAAAAGTTTATCTGCAAAAATATAACCAGTAAATATTGTTATCTGATTATAAAATAATTATTAGGGTGTAGGTTTAATTGCAGTTAATCGAATAACAGAGGCTTCTCCTTTGTGGAATGCTCCTTCATTCAATTTAGTTTCAATTGTTTGAATTTTCATTTTTGATAACTCATAGAAGTCAGAAAGAAGTTCTTCCTTTGAAAAAAGCATATCAATATTTTTTGGGCCGCCGCTGCCTCTTGAAATTTGATTTTTCGAAAATCCTTCAAGAATTATAATACCACCGGGAACCAGTAGATTTGTCATTTTCTGATGTAGAAGTTTCCTTTTTTCTTTTGGAACGTGCACAAATATTAATGCAATACAATCATATTTATTTGATGAAAATTTATAGTCATCAAAATTGCTGACAGTGTATTTTATTTCAACGTTTCGAAGGTTGGCGAGTTGGGTTGCTTTTTTCAATGCCTCTTTGCTGTAATCAAAAGCATCAACCTCCCAGCCCATTTCGGCAGCGAAAACGGCATTTCTTCCTTCGCCCTCTCCGGGCATTAGTATTCGCCCGGCATCGAGCTTAAGAAGTTCATTTTTAAAAAACTTATTTGGTAATTTACCATATGCATATTCCTTATCAGAGTATCTGGTATTCCAAAATTCCTTCATGATTATATTAATTGGTTTGATTATGGTTCTAAATTAATCAATTTTTGCATGCGAACCATCGCAATAAGGAGCATTATCGGTTTTTTTACACATACACATTGCTGCTTTTTTATTTTCTTCAACCTTAAATACAACAGGTGATATCCCTGTTCCTTTATGCGAACCATCGCACCATGGTTGGTTTGATGAGTGTCCACATGCACACCATGCGTATGCTTTTCCTGATTCTAGTTCAACCATCATTGGGGTTGTTCCTGCAATTTTTGGTTTTTCCATTTTTTCTATTTCTTAAGTGTTATTTTATTGAAGTTTAATTAATTCAAAGTTACATACAATATCAACATCTTCGCCAATCATTAAACCACCGGTGTCCAATTTTGAATTGTATTTCAATCCCCAATCGGTTCTGTTGATTGTACCGGTTACCTTAATTCCCGCTTTGGTATTTCCCCACGGATCGTTAATCGTACCACCGTATTTTGCATCTAAAGTAATTTCCTTTGTTACACCAAGCATTGTAAAATTTCCTGTTACTTTGTATTTGTTTTCACTTACTTTTTTTATTGATGTGCTTTGGAACGTGATGCTTGGATTTTTCTCAACGTTAAAAAAGTCAGTACCTCTTAAATGTTCGTCTCTCTTCTCATCATCAGTATCAATACTACTTACATTAATTGTAAAATTAACTGATGCATCTGAAAAATCAGATTTAGTTGTAGTAACACTACCTTCATAGCTTCCAAAATTGCCTTCAACTTCGGATATTACCATATGCGATACGGCAAATCTTACATTTGAATGCGACTGGTCGAAACCCCAATTAGATGTTTGAGCGTAAGTAAAGGCAACCATCGATATCGCTGCCATTGTTATTCCTAGTTTTCTCATTGTTTTTTGTTATTAGTTAAATGTTATTTGTTATTAGTTAAATGTTATTCGTTAATTGTTAAAATATAGTAGTTTTATAATTCGAACTCTTCAATTAGTTTACCCATTTTGCCTTGTTGATAATCGCGCATTGCCTGCAATATCTCAGTTTGGGTGTTCATTACAAACGGGCCATACGACTCAATTTCTTCGCCAATTGGTTCGCCGGCCAATAATATTGCTCTTGTGTTTTCAATTCCTTCAATCGTTATGCTTTTTCCGTCGTTATTAAACCATGTAAGATCTTTACCAACAGTTTCTTTGGAATTATTAATTTTTAACGACCCGTCAAGTTGATAAAGAAATGCATTGTAATTGGTAGGGATAGGTATATCAATTTTACCACCTTTTTTAATGTCTAATCTCAACGTCAAAAGAGGTGAATATGTATCAATCTTTCCTTCAACACCTTTTAAGCTTCCAGCAACCACATATATTTTCACTTTTTTATCAGGACTTGTAACAGTGGGTGTTTCATCAAATGTAAGAGGTTGATAGGAGGGCGGATCCATTTTGTTTTTTGAAGGAGCGTTTACCCAGAATTGGATTATTTCAAACTCACCTCCTTTTTCAGCTATTTCCTTTATGGGACGTTCACTATGAACAATACCCATCCCACTATTCATCCATTGAGTTCCACCTTCAATAATTATACTATTATTACCCTGTGAATCCTGATGATGCACACCTCCTTTAAAAATGAAGGTCACAGGAGCAAATCCCCGATGAGGGTGCGGTCCTACGCCCATATCGTTTTGTCTTTCACCACCTTTATGATTTCGATGCCAGTGGTGAACTAAAAGAAATGGGTCGATTTGATCTACTTCCTTATATGGTAATGGTTGATCCAGGATTATTCCACCCATATTTACCTTTGGGGCATTATATATTTTTCTAATTGATCTCATTATGGTTATTTTCTAATTAACCTCAGAATATCTGAAGTGCGAAGTGCTTCTTCAATGCTAATCTCTGATTCATAAAAGTTACCGAATCTCTCGTTGAATTCTATAGCTATTTTACCAAGCATTTCTGTAGCCTCCTTGGTTATATTTATATCAACTTTCCGTCTATTAACATGGCATGTGTTTCGATGCAGCAATCCCTTATTAACCAAACGATCTATTAACCTAGTTACATCAGAGTTTGTAAACATTATTGTATCCTTAATCTCTTTTACTGATAGTGGTTCTGGATGTGCAGCCTGTACATTTTTCAGTATGTTAAACTGTGGATGTGTAATGCCGTAACCTTTAAGGATCTTTGAGATTCGCTCGTCAAGCCAATTAGCAGTGTGAATGATATCTATTATCATTCGTTGCTGTTTGTTGATGGTTGAGTCTTTTTTAATCTTTGATAACATAATCTGTTAATAACAATAGTTGTTTATAACAGCAAAAATAGTATACTATTTGTAATGATTCTATTTAAGGAGTGTTAAAAAAAGGTTAATTAGTGTTAAGTCGTCAAAATCAGGCTGTTAATGGTATGGGTATTTGGTGTCTTTTCATATGTGTTGTATTTTGAAAACTAAATGTTATAAGTTTTTGTTAATTATTAATATCACAATACTCGTTTAACGGCAATATATGGACATCTCTTTTTGATAATTTGTTGAGAGCTTTACGAGTGCTTTTTGTAGATTTTCCTATAATAGCCTCAGGTATAACATACATATCATTACCTAATTCTTTCCCTCCAAGTAGCGTGTTGTAAATACATTTTTCTGCAAGTAGACCTGTTACAATGATTTCCTTTGCATTGTTTATTTTAAGATATTCAACTAAACTGGTTACGGTAAAAGCATTGCCATCTTCTTTTACAAAAATATTATCATTAACTAATATCAAATTAGTATCCATTTCGAGACTAACAATTGTATCAACATAAATGCTTTTAAAAGAAACGAATAACGCTTTGTGAAGTGATAATACATAAATTCCTACTCCATTTTGTAGAATATCTTATTCACCATCATCCAGCCTTCTTCGAATTTATATAATGATATATAATCCACATAGGCTAGTTTTTTACCAATATAGAAGTCGATTTTAGCCATTGCAGCATTCCCGGTTATGTCAATGTTTTTGAAAACAACACTTACCTGATCTCCTTTTCTGGGTAGATCGCCCTCTTCAACTTTCTTCACGGTTTTAGCTTTCCAATCCTTAATGGAGTATTTCCACATATTATTGTCTTTTCCGATGCCGAGTAAATCAAAATCAGGATGGATGCCTGAATCTATTTTATCAATATCACCTTCGTTTTGGAGTCCTTCAACATAGGCTGTTTGGATTACTTTTTTTATTGCTTCTTTTTCCTTATCAATATCCTGAGCAAAAAGGGCAATACTTGAAAATAGAATTATGGATAAAAGTAATTTTCTCATAATAGTATAGATTAGTTTTTTTGATTCAATAAAATTACTAATATTATTGACTTACTCCATTACCAAAGTTCATGTCTGGTTGATCAATAGAATTATGTCGATTTAAAGTATAATTGCATTTATTTGTAAAACATCACTATGGTTTAAACTCAAGAATATCTCCCGGTTGACAATCCAGAGTATCACATATTAATTCAAGGGTTGAAAACCTAATTGCTTTAGCTTTTCCTACTTTCAGAATGGACAAATTTGCCATGGTAATGCCAACTGTATTGGAGAGTTCGGTAAGGCTCATTTTTCTGCGAGCAAGCATTACATCTAAGTTTACTATAATAGCCATAATACTAGACTGTTAGTTGGTTTTCTTCCAATAACTCACAACCTTTCATAAAAATATGTGATAATACCCAGATAAATAAGGCAACTAATAGATACTCAGGTGATGTTTGAACATCACTTGTGAATTTAACAGTATCGAAATTCATATTTATTGCTAAGAAGTAATATTGGAAATATGCGTAGAAAACTGAGAATATCCATATT
Organism: uncultured Bacteroidota bacterium; assembly: GCA_937912115.1. GTDB lineage: Bacteria > Bacteroidota > Bacteroidia > Bacteroidales > F082. The sequence continues at coordinate 13,517 of CALDOI010000105.1, forward strand.
ACAACTAGGGTGTATGATATTCTTTTTAATAGAGAAATATTTTTCATATCGAAATATATTCCATTGTATACATTGGTTATGAAGCGTTTGAATGTTAGGAATATGTAGAGTAATAATAACACAATTAAAATAATGAAAAGGGCATATATTCTCCCAACTTCTGGTGGAGTATCAATAAAGTGAACCCGGCCTGTCATACCAGTAAGTTCAACACTTGTTATATTACTTAGGATGTTAAGATCCAGTGTCCCTTTTTCAATCACATTAACACTAACCGGAATGCCCACATGCAATTGTAGATCATTTAAATCAAAAAAAAACAATGCACCAACTACAGATAATGCAAGAATGGTAACTGCTACAGACATCCAAAAAGTAACAACGGTTATCCAGTAAATTACTTTAATGCTTAGGGGCTTTTTAAACTTTTCCATAATATTTGGTTTTTAGTTACTATGCAAAGTAAAAACAAATATTATTAATAAACAAGCAATATTTATCGAAATTCAATATATTAAGGTTGTTAATCAATATTCATATGAAATGGAACAGCGACAAATTTTTAAGTATTTCTGCAATACTTATAAGCAATGGTACTTTTGCCGTATTTGCTTATCAAACCAACAAGGGCTAATTTCTGGTGTCAGGTCAATAATTTTCACTAAGATTTTTCTTAAAAATAATTAATTGTTTTCAAAAAGCTCCATAATTTGCCAGATATTTGAACAATAATTGGCGAAACAACCATGTTTAACCCAGGCTTAATACTATGACAAGGAATTTTTTTTTGACCACAGTAATACTGATGTTCATTTTTGTGGGGCTTTATCCTCAATCAGTAATAAATAAAACTGACATCAACCCAACCGGAACAAAGGTATTTGGAGCATTGCTTCTTGACAAGGATACACAAAGGCCATTGCCATATGCAAATATTCATGTGCTTAACACCAATAGAGGTACAGTTAGCAATGAAATGGGCAATTTTACAATTGATATTGCCGGATTGGACAGGACTGACACATTACGTTTTCAGTACATTGGTTATGCAACACTAAACATACCATTGTCAAGACTTGATACCGTATCGGTAGTTTTTATGAAAGAGGAAATATTCAACCTTAGCGAAACGGTTATTTTCGCACATACACCCAATGTGGAATCTATAATAAGGAATGTGATAAAAAACAAGGATTCCAACTATCGACCAACCACATCGCTGCGGCAAACGTTTATAAGGGAGAGGTATACTTCCGATTTCGACAAAGTCAGGCTAACTTACAAAAAGAGCTCAATTGCCGACTTGAACAGGGATCTCATAAAATTGATGGAGGACAAAATGCCAAAACATTCCACTTCCTATACAGATTTTCTTGGCTACCTATACACTTCCGGTGTTGAAGATGATTCAATTAAATTAAAGATCGATCCCATTCGTGCAGTATCACTTAAAGAAAAAGATATTGCTGAACTCAACCATCTTGAAACGATTTTTAAAAATATATTCGCCAATACTGACAAAGAGGAGTATTGGAAGATTAAAAGTGGCATCCTTAGTCAGAAAATGGAAATAGATAATACCAGTGACAGTACCGAAAATGACACGATAAATGACAATGCAAGGAAAGTGAAATATTTCCAGAGGAGTACTGCATATAAGTTCAAATACAGCACATTGGAAAACAAAGATGAATGGGAATTCCTGTATAGCCCCTCAAAATATGATTATACTCTTGTTGGTGGCACAAGGGTAAATGGCGAAGATGTGTACATCATAGATTTTGCTCCCAGGAAGTCTGGTAATTTCAGGGGAAGGGTATATATATCAATCGATACATATGCCTTAATAAGGGCTGACTATGAGTACGCCCCGGGCAAAATTGGCAGGGACTTCCAATTATTTGGTGTGGGATATACCGAAAATGCATTTGCCGGCTCCATATACTTTGAAAAAAGAGGTGATAACTATCTGTTGAAATACTATTCAAAAAAAGCGGGTTCCTATGTGAGTTTCGATAGGGATGTGTCGATGCTGAAAAAAAAGGAAAGATTCCTGTTCGATAAAAAGATAAAGGAAATAAAGGTAGGAGTTGATATATCATTAACATCCGAATCATCAATAGAAATGTTGATTCTTGAAGAAACAGATATCCCACATGAACAATTCATCAACTTTGAACAGGATGAATTCATGGACATAATATATGTGGATCAATTCGACGACAAACTGTGGAGAGGATTCTCAATAATAGAACCCACTCAGCAAATGAAAGAGTATAAAAAGCAGATGGTGGATTATAATGATTAACCCCAGCAATTAATCCAATAGCAGTGCATGTTGACTAGTTAGTAATGCACCCAAATAACCATTTTAATTTGTAAGTATATATTCTTTGGAGTGTTGGTGTACTGGGTAAATGCATTGCAAAAAAAATAACAACAATTTATACCTGGTAAGAATAGATATGGGCATCGTTTAATCCTATTAATACTTCTCAGCACTCCATCAATCCATTACTCCAATATTTTCTTTAATGTAAAAAAGTCTTAACATAGTAACCATCAAATAAGATGGATTACATATAAATACTAAGTTTACAATTAATCTAATTTCCCTTATCTGAAATGCTTTACTTTTTTTTAATATTTACTTATCTTTGTGAGATACTTAATCTAATATCATAATCTTACAAACATGGAAATAATTTACGAACAACTCCGTAATTTTCCCTTTGTAACATTATTCCTATCTCTTGGATTGGGATTTTTACTTGGGAAATTTAAGATTGGAAAGTTCCAGCTTGGTGGAATAGCAGGGACACTTATAGTAGGTGTAATCCTGGGACAGGTTGGCGGCATTCACATTAATGAGGAGATACAAAATATCTTCTTTGCGTTATTTATCTTTATGGTTGGTTATCTTGGTGGCCCTCAGTTTTTTGCATCACTGAAACCATCGGCAATTAAATACCTGATTGCTGCCTTTGGGATGACATTGTTAGGTCTGCTCACGGTTTTGGGATTATCCCTATTGGCGGGTCTGGATGCCGGATTAGCAGCAGGACTTGCTGCAGGGGGATTAACTCAATCTGCAATTATTGGAACTGCCGGAGATGCTATCAACCACTTAGGATTGTCTGCCAACGCTGCAAATGATATGAAAACAAATGTTGCTGTGGGCTATTCTATTACCTATATTTTTGGATCTATCGGGCCTATTCTCATGGTATCACTGGTTGCAATAGTGATGAAATGGGACCTAAGGAAGGAGGCTATTGCTTTAGCTATCAAAATGGGAGGTTCCGGTGAGTTGGGGGAGGGGCAGTTTAAACCGTTGAGCCGTATAAGTACAAGGGCCTACAAAGTAAACAAAAACTCAGAATTTTTAGGTAAGACAATAGCTGATCTTGAGAAAAAATTTAACTCCGATTTAACCGTAGAAAAACATCTTAAGGGATCAAAAAGTATTGACCCTAATAGTTCAACAGTTATCGAATTGGAAAATATCCTGCTGATAAGTGGACTTGTATCAGCTTTTGCGAAAGTTGAAAACACCATAGGGGAAGAAATTTCAGAATTTGGGGAAAATATTGATTTTACTGAGGAGGTTAGAAGTATTTTTATAACAAATAAAAAAATCCACGGACTTACACTTAAGCAACTCCACGATAAAGCTACATTATCACAACGCCATGGGATTTACGTAAGTGGAATAAGCCGGATGAACAGGGGTTTGCCTGTACTGGATGGAACAGAATTACATGTTGGTGACGAACTTGCATTAGTAGGTAGAAAGAAGGATCTCGACAGGGTGCAAAAAATAATAGGTTACAAGGCACCTTCGATAACCAAAACAGAATTTGTAACTTTTGGTTTAGGCATGGTTGCAGGATTCTTAATTGGAGAAATAGGTTTCTCAATAAACGGAACAGACATAAGCCTCGGTTCTGGTCTTGGATGTTTAATTTCGGGGTTGATTATGGGCTTTTATAGAACAAAACATCCAAAGATTGGAAGTATCAACACCGGTGCAGCAAATTTTCTGCAAAGTTTTGGTTTAGCTGTATTTGTTGCCGTTGTTGGTTTAAATGCAGGCCAACCTGCATTGTTGGCCATTAAACAACACGGAATAACATTATTACTGTTGGGAGTTGTGGTTACCATGTTACCAATGATCATACAACTGTTTATTAATTATAAGATTTTCAAAATTAAAAACCCTATCGAGGCATTGGGTGTAATGACCGGGAGCAGAAGTGCAAACCCGGGGTTTGCTGCCCTGCTTGAGAAAACAGGTAATTCAACTGCTACACCTACGTTTACAATGACCTATGCGGTTGCCAATATATTCTTAACACTTTGGGGTCCCGTAATTGTAGCAATAATAGCACACTGATAATAAAAGAAATATATTAACCAGATTAATAAATATGGATCATGAAAAAATCAGAAGAACAAAAACTAAACCAACTAAGCCCATTTGAAGTAAAAAACAAGTTAATTCAACTGGCACAAAAACGACACGATTATTCGATGATAAATGCAGGCCGTGGTAATCCAAACTGGGTAGCAACAAAACCTCGTGATGCTTTTTTTGAGCTTGGTTTATTTGCCATGGAAGAATCAAAAAGGCATTTTCATGAACTGGATGGTTTTGGCGGTCATGCCGAAAAAGATAGCATCTCCAAACGATTCAAAGATTACCTGTCGTTAAATAAGGATTCCATAGGACTTCAATATTTAAACCAACTAATGGAATTTGCATCAAAGGAATATAATATCAATAACGATGATCTACTACTCGAATGGGTAGATGGGATATTGGGTGATAATTATCCTGTTCCTGACCGCATGCTTATAAATGCTGAAATTATTGTTCATGCTTATTTGATGCAGGAAATGAGTGCCGGGCAAGTGCCTCCTGAAGGTCGCTTCGATCTTTTTGCCGTTGAAGGAGGGACTGCTGCCATGGTATACATTTTTAATACTTTGAAATCAAATAAATTTTTAAATCCAGGTGATACAATTGCAATAGGCTCACCCATTTTCACACCCTATATCGAAATGCCAGGGTTAAAGGATTACGATCTTAACTTAATTGAAATAATTGCTGATGAGAATAATGGATGGCAAATACCTGATACTGAGATTGAGAAACTCAAAGATCCAAAAATTAAAGCATTCTTTTTGGTAAACCCAAGTAATCCCCCATCTGTAAAACTTAACGATAGTACATTAAATAAGATTGCCAAAATAGCCAAAGAAAGAAAAGATCTGATACTGTTGACAGATGATGTTTATGGAACCTTTACGGAGAATTTTACTTCATTGGCAATGAAAGCACCCGAAAACACTATTTTGGTTTATTCATTTTCAAAATATTTTGGAGCAACAGGTTGGCGTTTGGGTGTTATTGCCTTACACCAGAACAATATTTTTGATCCTATGCTTTCTAAATTGTCAGATAATGATAAAGAAGAATTACACAAAAGATATGAATCAATTGCGATGAAACCTGATAAACTTAAGATGATAGACAGGTTTGTTGCCGACAGCAGAGCCGTTGCGTTAAACCATACTTCAGGCCTGTCAACACCCCAGCAAATCCAGATGGTATTGTTTGCACTATCGGCTTTAATTGATACGGAAAATAATTATAAAAAATCTGCAAAAGGAATTGTCAGAAGAAGATATAATAAGCTAATTGAAAATGTTGACATTAAGCCTCTGGTTTCACCTGACGATCCCAACGGTGCCTTCTACTATATTGAAATAGATTTTTTAAGATTAGCAGAAAATAAGTATGGTGCAGATTTTGCAAGTTGGGTTTCACAAAATTACAATCCGTTAGATCCGGTAATCCGGTTGGCCGAAGAAAAAGCAATAATTGCTATGCCCGGAGGTGGGTTTGATGCTCCCCAATGGTCGTTAAGGTTGTCACTGGCAAATTCTTATGCCGATGATTTTGAGAAAATTAGAATCTTAGGACTTGATATTCTTGATGAATATTATTCTGAGTATGAAGACAGATAGAACTTTTCGATTATTAATGGTTTATAGTTAATGAAAAGATACAGCCTCTTGATTAATTACTTTTCTGAGGCTTGTCAACTATTTATTAATGACCACATCAAAAACTTCCTCTTTACTTTTAAAGTAATAGTATATTTCGAAGTAACTAACTCAAAATGAAATAATAATATGGTATGAATCCCAGATAATATTATTTTTACCAATAATAATCATAGCAATTAATCAATTATGATTTATTGTAGTAATATTAAGACTTAATATCATGTGCAAAACAAATGACAGGGAATCAGTTAGATCGGATACCAAAAGAAGTAAGACCTACGATATTAAGTCCAGACTCCATCCCCGAAATAAACATCGTGAACGATATAACTTCAGGTTACTAATTGAGAGTTATGCTGAACTTTCAAGCTTTGTAAAGGATAATAAATACGGTGATAAATCGATTGATTTTTCAGATCCTAAAGCTGTTTTAGCCCTAAACAAAGCTTTACTTAAACACTATTATGGAATTATTAGCTGGGATATTCCTGATGGTTATCTCTGTCCACCCATCCCCGGAAGGGCCGATTATATTCATCATATTGCTCAATTACTTTCGCAACACAATTTTGGTAAGATACCTACAGGTAAAAATATTAAGTGTTTGGATATTGGAGTAGGAGCAAATTGTGTGTATCCCATTATTGGTAACCACGAATATGGCTGGTCGTTTATTGGTTCAGATATTGATGCTGTATCGCTCGATTCGGCACAAAAAATAGTTGATGCAAATCCTACACTTAGTAAAAATGTAGAACTTAGAAATCAGAAAGATCCAAATGATATTTTCTTTGGTTTAATTAATGAAGATGAGAAGGTTGACTTGACAATTTGTAATCCACCTTTTCATGGTTCTGTTGAAGAGGCCCAATCAGCCACAACACGAAAGCTGAAAAATCTAAATCTTAATAAAGAAGAAACGCCCGTACTAAACTTTGGAGGCCAAAATAATGAGTTATGGTGTAAGGGGGGTGAACAGAAATTTGTGTTGAATATGATTCGTGAAAGCAGGAAGTTTTCAACCCAATGTTTTTGGTTTTCAACATTAATATCTAAACAAACTACATTAAAGAATGCCAACAAATCATTGGTAAAGGAAGGAGCTGTTGAAGTTGTAACATTGCCCATGGGGCAAGGGAATAAAACCAGCAGAGTGGTTGTTTGGACATTCATGGATAAAGAAGAACAGAAAGATTGGATTAAATCAAGATGGAAAAATAAACAATAGAAAACACATTAACTATGAACCCGGGAATGATTGCACCCTGCGGAATGAATTGTGAGTTATGTTTGGCTCACCTGCGGAAAAAAAATGTTTGCAATGGATGCCTCATGGATGACGATAATAAACCTCGGCGATGCGTAGCCTGTAGTATTAAGAATTGCGAACACAATACCAAATCGAAATCAGGTATGTGCTATGAATGTCCTAAGTATCCTTGCAGAAGACTTAAGCAACTCGATAAACGATACAGGACGAAGTACAATATGAGTATGATCGACAATCTGGAGTTTATCAAGGAATATGGTTTGGGTAAATTTATATCAAAGGAAGAAGAAAAATGGGCGTGTAATAATTGTGGTGGTGTAATTTGTGTTCATAGGGGTTTCTGTTTATCGTGTAATTGACGACCATCTACCCTTACTAATTGACTTTGGCCGCCAAAGGCAGGCAATCTCTATAAGACACTTTGCAATTGACTTAAGACAAGAAACTATTGCGGTTCTTTGATATGTGATTTAAAAACCTCCAACCAAAGTCACTATTTCTTGCTAAGATTAATTTTATAAGATAGCCGCATCGAGACCGAGTAAGTATTCGACATTTGAATTCCATTATAGTATTTGTAAACCGGGAGATCGGTGTTTATTGCCAAATACCAGTTCTTGGAAAATGAATAGCTAATGTGTGGTATCGCATAAACAATGTTAAAGCCTGAGGATTCAACAATTTGATCATTATTTCTTAATGATTTACCTCGGTTCTCATTCCTTAATTCAATTGCAACTGATAAGCTATTTCCTAGTTTACAAGATGTTAAAAATGAGAATAGTACCTGATTTCCATACTTATAATAAAAATTCTTCGAATCGATTAATTGAGCATACTCAAACATCCCAAACAAAGCAAAATTAAACCTACCATTACTAGTTCCCTTATTAATATATAAGCTAGCCTGATATTTAAAGCTTCCAGATGATGGCTGAACAGTAATTGGTAATTTTACATGATCTACTTCCTGGTCGAATACACCTATGGGTATTGTTATTCCAATTGAGGGTATTATCTTAAGTTGTTTCTTAAAATTATTGTAAGCTAAATACTTCAGGTAGATTGTTGCATCACCTAGACCATAACCTTTACTTGGACTCCAGTCTTCTTTTAAGTATGTTTCCGTTTTATTAATAAAATAGCCCAGATCTGCCTGTATTGTAAGTCGTTGGGTTACGCCATAGATGCTTTGAAGAGTTATGTAGTTGAAATATGCTTTATCAATAAAATCAATATTGATGGATTTATTACCCTCGTAATACTCGTGCGATGTGCTATATTTATACCCCATCACAAATTGTAGATTATTTTTACTTAGACTTGAAATCTCGCCATAAAAGAATGGATTACCGGCTGAACAGCATTGGGCCAGCAGGTTATTGGCAACTACTGAGAATACGAATACTAAAATGATATATTTCTTCACGTATCTATTTTTGGAAATATGATGTTACTTCAATTTTAATACTTTCAGATACTATTCCCAAACGATTAGATATTGAGCAGGTTATTGTGTTTATCCCAACACAGCATTCTCCGGCAGCATATCGTATTTGAGTACCACTTCCATTAAAATTACCGTGATCACATTCCCAGCCATATATTAATGAATCACCGGTTGCATAACATGTAATTGTTGTAGTGTCCCAAGCTATAACTGTATAATAATTAGCCACTAAACTATCGATTGTAATTTTATCGGTTGTATTTTCACCGATATCATCATTTTTCTGACAGCTAACGGAGATTATAATAACAAATGAGATCAATATTAGAGAAAGTGTTTTCATGTTTCTGAAAATTAGTTGCTAATAAAATGACTTAAAAGTTCTGATTTTGAATAATACCCGCTATGTCTAAAAAATTCCTTTCCAGAGCTGTCCAATAATATCTGTGTTGGAATTGATGAAATTCCATAGTATTTCATCATTTCTACGTTTGCTGGAAATAAGATGTTATAAAAAACCACATGAATTTGATTAGGATATTCAGCTCGAATATCATCCATAACTAACTCCATCCGCTTACAGGCGCTACATCCCTCTGCTCCAAATTCAAGAAATGTGTACTCATACAAATCACCATTATCAACGTAATTATAAAGGGAATCAATTGATTTGCCAATAGTTTCCATTATTTCAGGCTCAATTTGCGACTTTATCTGTTGTGATATATAATTATTGAGGTTTGATTTTTGAGTAGCTAATATTATCAATAATACAATTGGTATTATTAATAGTAAAAACATCAATATTCTTCGAATGGTTTTCAATGTAGAGATGTAGCAGCATTATAAACCATATTGATGTTATGGTCTGTTACTTCGGTTTCTCCCTTCACTAATCCAAGGTCAGTTAATTTGAGATAGGAATAATTGGTGATCTCATTATTATCCAATATTTTCTTACCACATTCTACAGCACATCCATCAATTAACAACACATTACTTGATTTAAAGCTATTAATGCTTGATTCAATATTTGCTCCTGCCAGTGCAAGACAACCCATTTTACGAATTCCTTCTGCATTTAATTTGCGAGCTACCTTGTCACTTATACAACCAAGATCAGCAGCACCTGAACAGCTTAATACTATTTTACTAGCTGTTTCGCAATCACAATTACTTTTCTGATTTTTCATAGTTCTCTATTTAAGTTTAAAACTAATCTTAAAAAAATCCTCCATAAATCAATCCCGAAGTTGTTGCCATCACTACAACCAATCCAACATATACCAAAGTCTTTTGTAGCCCTATTACACTTCTTATAACCAGCATGTTAGGAAGCGATAGGGAAGGGCCTGCTAATAATAACGCCAAGGCTGGACCTTTTCCCATTCCGGCAGCCAACAAACCCTGAAGTATAGGTACTTCGGTTAAGGTTGCGAAATACATGAATGCTCCAACTATAGATGCAAATAGGTTTGCAAAAACAGAATTACCACCAACAAGATTACTTATCCAGGTTTCGGGAATGATGCCTGCAATTTGAACATTATCGTGAGTAGAACCAAGTAAAAAGCCTGCCACAATTACACCTAAGGCTAATAAGGGCATTATTTGTTTTGTAAAATCCCAGCTTGAGAGAGTCCACTCTTTATTATCTCCACCATCAAAAAGAGTAATAACAGTTAGTGCTGCAATACCAACAATCATTGGAATTAGTGGGCTGCTACTTAAAAATGCACTAATAGCTGTTATTAATAATCCTGCTATTACCCACCACCATTTTATCTTAAGTATGCTTATTAATGAATAAACCAATATTAATCCGAAAAAGGAAGTTATATACCATTTGTTAATCCATATCCAAAAAAGGATTCCGGAATCTGTATCAGGTTTACCCCAGTTGGCAAATACGAGTATCAATACAAGAGTAAAAAAATGTAGCGATGTTTGCCAAATTGGTCTCTTTTCAGGAGGAGGGATTACGTTCATTTGTTCTTTTGCTTTAACCTTTTCTTCTTTACTGTATATTAAAGACATTGCTACACCAATTACCACACTAAAAACAACAGCACCAATTACTCTGGCAAGTCCCATTTCAAAGCCAAGTATATTTGCAGTTAGTATTATTGCCAGAATATTTATTGCTGGTCCGGAATACAAAAAAGCAATGGCAGGACCAAGTCCCGCTCCTCGTTTATGAATACTTGAAAATAGTGGCAAAATTGTACATGAGCAAACGGCTAATATTGTTCCCGAAACTGCTGCTACAGAATAGGCAAGCCATTTCTTTGCATTGGCTCCAAAATACTTCAATACGGATCCCTGACTTACAAAAACACTTATAACACCAGCTATAAAAAATGCAGGGAGCAAACATAGAATTACATGTTCACGAGCATACCATTTAGTTAAGTCGAGTGTGGCTTGTATAGCTTCCTGAAATCGCAGATTATCCAGTGGCATAAAAAATGCCAATAGGAAAAAGAACATTATTCCCCCTAAGATTTTTATTTCTTTGCTTATTTCCATTTTATATTTCTTGATATTTTTTACCACAAAGGACACTAAGTGCATCACTAAGGCCCACTAAGGTTAGATTTATATTTATTATATAGTAGTTATTTGTATGGCATTTTATCTTTCCCTTTGTGCTACTTTGTGCAATCCTTTGTGTTCCTTTGTGGTGAATTTTTTGTATCACAAAGTCGTACAAACGGTTAATAATTATAAATATATTTCAATAATGTAATAAATCCCAGTGACGATAAATAATATTGCAATTACTTTTCTAAACCACTTTTCAAAAACCTTAATTTTATTGTATACATTACCTACGCCTGAAACAGTGTATGCGATTAACCATGCAAATAGAATAACAGGTATTCCGGTTGCTATTGCAAAAGATATAGCTAAACTAATACCCTCGGGGCTATTTACAACCAAAGGCATAAGCATACCAAAAAACAATACACCACTATATGGACAGAATGCCAAAGCAAAAATTACTCCTAATAAAAACACATCCCAATAGTTAATAAAGCCTTTTTTCTCAATTCTACCCGACAGTTTTGATAATCCGGGCAGATTAAATTTAATTAGGTCAAGCATAATGAGTCCAATAATAATTAGTATTGGACCAATAAACTTCTCCCCATTTATTTGAAACCAGTTTTTTAAAGCAAACTGATCAGCGCTATACATCAATATCAAAGCAAGACCGGTATAGGCAACTGTTCGGCCCAAGGTATAAATTAACCCATTAATAAAAACTTTGTTTTTATTCTCAATATCTTTACTAATAAACCCAACTGCGGTAATATTGGTTGCGAGGGGGCATGGACTAATTGCTGTCATTAAACCAAGCAAAAAGGCAGTTAATAGCGGGAATGAACTGCTTTCCAATAATGTTGTTAGATATTCCAATTTATTTTAATTAAAGGCGGAGCTTACAACTTTATTAACTTTTTCTTTGAGTTTCTCAGGTTTTGATTTGGCATACATAAATGCATCATTAGTTAAATCTTTTTTCTTGCCATTTATGATAATTAAAAGAGTTTGTCCGGATACACCTAATTCTTTTGCAACAGTTTCACCTTTTTCTTCTTCAAGATTTAAGGATTGAAAAGTTATTTCTCCAGATTTCATTTGCTCAGGATAATACTCTTCAAGTGCAGCTTTAGTTACATCTTCAACAGCATTGCACGTTGCGCATCTACGTGTATTGTGGAAGTAATAAACTTCAACTTTGTTTGTTTCTGAAACCTTTGATTCAGAATCTTTTACCACAGTTTTAGAATTACCATAGTAACTGAAGCTCACTAAGGTAAGCAACACTAAAAGATAGTTTAGCTTTTTCATCTTATTGATTTTTAGATATTAATTGATTTAATTCACTTTTAGAAGGTAGCCTTCCGCTTAACACTACTTTTTCGTTTATTACGAGTGCCGGAGTATGCATAACTCCATAACCCATTATCTTAATAATGTCTTCTTCTTTTTCAATATTTGCTTCTATTTTTAGATCAGCAATTGCTTCAATGGTCATCTTTTCCAATGAGCCGCATTTTGAACAACCTGTTCCCAGTACTTTAATATTCATAATTAATGTGTTTTATAATAATTTCTTAAGTTCCTAAAAACTGATTAAAAAGTGATTTAGCCTCATTCCAATTTTCTTTATTTATGCAATATTTAATTCTTGGCGACTCAATTTCCCCTTGTATAAGTCCGGCGTCTTTTAATTCCTTTAAATGTTGTGATAGAGTTGACTTTGCAATGGGTAATTCCTCCGATAAATCACCGCTATAACAGCACGATTGATTGGATAATAATTCCATAACATACATTCTAACAGGATGCCCCAGTGCCTTTGCATACCTTGCCGTTCGTTCTTGTTGTGGGGATATTACATTATTAAGTTTCATACTGTTCGTTAAATTACGAACAAAAGTATAAAAAATATCATATGCAGGTGTATTTAGGTCAGTTTTTTTTATAAAAATTATTCTGACTTGTTTGACTAAACATATAAAGCATATACGTTTTTTCAAGTTCCGGTAGGGACAGAATATTTAAAGAATAATTACAAGTGATTTGAAGTCCCGTAGTGACAAAATAACAACAATATTTTTTTATTTCATCCTGTAACTGGTTGGACCCTCTTTATAATTTGTTTTAAATAGCCACAAAGATGGATAGCCAACATTACGGGTGGGATTGATTTCTGGTGTTGCGTATTTTCTATCGGGAAGATTAATATAGCCATCAGAATACTTGGCAACAATCTCTGTTGCTAATCCCCACCATCTTTCGATATCATTATTACCATTAGCCATACAACTTTCTGTAATATATTTTATTGAATTCTCGTAATCAAAATTAGCAATCTTTGATTCCATTTCCGACACTATTATTCGGGATTTCTTCTCAAGTTTTTTTTGCAATGGTTTGATATCAGCATTTGTTATTAACTGAAAATTTAATCGACTCCAGTTATTCACAAAATTATACGCCCACCATGCTGCCTCATTACTAAATTGTTGAGGACCTCCGGTTTGGAATGAGGCCGGCAAATCACTTACCTTTGAATAGAAAGGTGAAAAAACCGTTGTGTAGCTTACGTCAGGTCCAAACCACATAACCCCTTTGGTTAAATCGGGTTTGTTAGGATTAACCTCACAAACATATGTATACCCCTGATAAAATATACTAAGTGATCGTTCCCAAGCACCTACCATTTCTTTGTCTTTGCTAATATTATTTTGATTACCATCGTAGTTACCTATAAATCTGTGGGGGTCACCATATGGGCCTGCTGCTATTCCTTTTGTCATATCAAACTCAGTGCCTTCATAATGATCACGATATAGGGCAAAAATATCATGCGCTCTTAACTTTTCCTTTGGTTTAATACTAAACGGATAGGCCGTTGTGTATCCATCATTAACCCATGGACTTAGTCCAAGGTCAGGATTTACACGGTCCATAACTCTCCAAACTCGGCGCAAGGAGTAATATGGATGATTATATTCTCCCGGACTTACTGCTCTTAACCAATCAATAGGCCCATCTTTAGCAACATCCCACCATCCGGTTTTCTTTAGGCCGGGCTCTAACATGTAGCTGTACATGAAGTACTCCGGATTATCTTTTTCGAGGGTACGAATTCTGAATTCATTTGCAGCAACAAAAAATTCCCCATCGGGGACACGTTTAGCAACCCATGCACTGTGATATTTGTCATCAGGTAAGGCACACATTTCCATAACCCAAGCCTCATCTTCATCTGCAACCAACAAGGTTTCGCCTGTTGAAAAATATCCATATTTTTCAATTAGTGCACCCATAAACTTTACTGCTTCACGGGCGGAACTACAATTTTCCAGTGCCATTCGTGATAATTCCTGTGTATAAAATATTCGCAAAGGATTACCTTTACTAGCCATAACATTTGCCTCAGGCTGATAATTTGCACCGTTTGTACACTCACCAATCATTAGGTTGGCTTCATTCATAATACCATAGTTGGCATCGAAGTACGCATATGATTTCTCTGTTTTTCTGCCCAGAAGTTTCCAAATATCTTCATATGGAATTTCGTAGAGTATTGGAGTTAATGGATATCCATCTATAAAATAGTAGTTTCCTCTATCCTTTGTGTTAATTCTGGGATATCGGTAAAGCTCCGTATAAATTGCTCTTGATCCTTTCTGCAGCAAAGATGGAACCCGAATAACACGTTGATCGCCTAATTCGTCATCATCCGAGTGTGTTACCATCATCGACCCGTCAGCACTGGCTCCTTTCGTTATTATCATTGTTGTACAGGCGATTACAGGAATTGTTAACATCGCGTAAGTAACAAAAGTTGCGGTAATCGCAATCCTATATAAATACTTTTTCATGATAATGGGGTTTAGTTAATTATTGTTAATGTGTAAAGATAATAATTGTAATTTTACCAAAGGAAGAAAATATATATATATTACATAAATAATGGAAAACGAGGCTGTTAATGGATGTTTGCGAAGTAATATAACGATTGGTATTGAAGTTGAAGTAATTAAGAAGCAACATCAGCAAACAGGGGAACTAACTTGGGGTATCGTTAAAGGGATTCTTACAAAAGCTCCCAAACACCATCACGGCATAAAAGTTATACTAATGACAAATGAGGTAGGGCGTGTCAAAAATATACTAACCTAATTACATCAATCATGGTTATAAACAATAGAATAAATCAAACCTTCGGACCGGCAGGTTCATTTGCAGGATATATACTACTTGTTGTTGGACTTGTTACTATTACCAGTTGGGCCGGAATTATCCTTGTGATGATTGGCTTGTTTTTCGCATTTTCATTCACAGGAACCTCCATTGATAAGATAAATAATCGGTTTAGGCAATACACCCAACTTTTTGGATTGTTTAAAGTTGGTGATTGGGAGGAATTATCCGTATATAAAAATCTTACTGTAATGAAAAATGATTCAGGTTTCAGAGTGTTTAGCCAAGGTAACAGGACTGTTGAATCAAAGCAAAATAACTATCTTATTTACATGCTGGGAGAGGACTTGAGATATAAAATCCCCATTAAAAAGTGTAGTACACTCGATGTAGCAATTCCAGAATTAGATATTTTAAGTGCCGAATTAAACATGCCAATTATTGAGGAAATTTAGCATCCATGCCATGGAAAATCTAAATTACAAACATTTTATATACATAAGTCTTATTATCATTTGTACAGGTATTTCATTTGCCACAGCGTTTAAGGATAACCTTGGGACAATTGGTAAAGTAACAATCGCCGTTGGGGTAGTATTCCTAATAATTGGGATGACCATGAAGCGTCAAAACGATGAAAACAAATAAAGCATACGTATTACAATTTCACTTATAATTATATTGATATACAGTTATGTATCAGCACAAAATATTAATTCACAAAAGGTAGTCTATCATATTTATTTCCACCGGCCACGGAGGGTGGGGTGGAATTGATGAGTTTAATCCAAAGCTTTAACCACTGGGGTATTAAACCAGAATGCTTCAGAAATGAATAACAAGGTCATTATGACTTTATGTTATTGCATTTAATATGAATTGGGAGTTGCCCATCCAAACAAGATTCCAAATGAAAATACTACGAACCCTTGCAACTGCAAGATGAACAAAGAACATACACACTGGATTTTGATTGCAGCAACCGTTTAATGAAAGTGTATCTTTAGACAGTTTAATGTTAATGTGAAATCCAACTTCTTTAATGTGGGATTCATTTATTATAACATACTCTGTTAACCAACTAATGGCAATCGAACAGTTACTTTAACCTGATGGAAATTTTATTTCTGTTGCCCGTTTGATCACAGGTAGTATTTGTAATAGTGTGTTGGCAATTGGTCTTGTTATTAGCTGAGTTATTTTTCATAGCATGGGGCTGTTAATTTCAAGGTGTCATATCAGAATTATCATTCTACAGTATTTGTTTCTTTGTAAAGTGCTGTATTTTTTTTCTGATGACTAAAAAAACATATTAAATTTCATTAGATATTTAAGAAAAAGTTTGTACTTTTACACTACCAGTTTGTTAAACAATTAACACCCAGATATATGTATCACAATTATAATCTACAATATGTTTAACATAAAATTACAAACCATGAAAGAAAAAATTATTATGTCAATTGTTTTTGCTTTAGCAATTTCTGCGGTTATGATAGTTAGTATCAACTCATGTAAAAAAAATAAAGATCAAACTAATAATCCGCCAACCGCCTTATTTAAAGTAACTCCGGATTCAGGTAATATAAATACTATTTTTCATTTCGATGCATCTGCAAGTACGGATATAGAAGATATTGATTCTACCCTGCTGATTAGATGGGACTTTGAATATGATGGGATTTGGGATGTTGATTGGACGACAACTAAAACTTTTAATCATAAATATGGACAGGATGGAACATATTCAGCCATCATAGAGGTAGTTGATAGCGAGGGTCAGTCTGATTCTGCGACAATTCCAAATATCTTACTGAACTCTAATGGCACATGGTTTTTTGCCAGTCCAACTAGTGGGGATGTCCCATTAACTGTGTCTTTTAGCCTCGATCTCACTTATGGATGCGACTTTTGGTATTGGGAGTTTGGGGATGGTGATACAAGTTTCTTAGAAAGTCCAACCCACACATACAAAAATAGTGGACAGTACACAGTTATGGTAACTACCGTATCGTTAAATGGGCCTTTTGCAGTAAGAACCAATTACATTAATGTTGAAGGTAATGGTGGACCAAAGCCTTGTCCCGGTGTACCAACTGTAACATATCATGGACAAACTTATCCTACGGTATTAATAGGCGATCAATGCTGGATGGCGAAGAATCTGAATTTTGAAACCGGAAATAGTTGGTGTTACAATAACAATGCTTCTGAGTGTATAGCCAATGGGCGTTTATATGACTGGGAAAGCATAATGAACGGTGCAGCAGGTAGTGATTCAGTTCCAAGTGGTGTACAAGGAATTTGCCCGGATGGTTGGCATATTCCCAGTCGTGGAGAAGTGATTAATTTTCATGAGTTTTTGGGAGGGGGATATGTTGCAGGTGGTAAACTTAAAGAAGCTACAACCCTACATTGGAATTATCCCAATACAGGTGCTACAAATTCAAGCGGCTATACCGCATTGCCAAGCGGTTACCGCGACCACGATGGAAATTTCGGAAGTATGGATAGCTGCACCTACTTTTGGACCAGCTCAACTTTTGATGGGCAATACCCATATATGTGGGGAGCGTTCTACGATCAAGAAGTAGTAGAATTAATTTATTACTATCGGGATTTGGGAAATTCGCTTCGATGCATTAAGGATTAATTAAGCACTGCTGCTGAACTACTCATCTTATGTATAATAGTTATACGGATTGGAAAACACATTCGATATAATATTCAACCTTTCCCAAAATTGTAAATTCAAAGATTGTACAACTACCCACGAGATAGGTTGTTTGGTTCTTGAAGCTCTTGAAAAAGGGCACAGGTAAAAAACATATTAATTTTCATTAGATATTAAAATTATTTGTATTTTTACATTACTATAATACTAAACACTTAACACCCAAATACATGCACTGCAGTTAATATCTTCAAAATGTAGGTTTGCTAATTATAATAAGATTGGTATTAGATAGTATTTAGAGGTCAGTATTAAAAAAAAACATCTATTATGAGAACAATTAAATTAATAACATTTGCGCTTTTAGTTCTTACAGTAACTGCCTGTAAAAATAAACCGACAGTTGAAGAACTTAAAAAATTTGCCGCCATCGAAATCTATCCTGAAGATACTTATTTGGATACGATAGATAATAAAAGAGCCTTGATAATAGTTGCGCATGATGACGATGACTGTATGATGTCAGGCACAATAGCTAAACTAACAGCCAATGGCTGGACAATTAAGCAGTTAAGCTTTGAAGTGCATAATATGCCCGGAGAGAATAGAAATCCTGCACATATTATTTGCGAGGGTTCCGAAAAAATATTGGAAGACGGACTTTATCGCCCGGGGAGGGACACGATAAAATACACATATATGCCAATACCATATGATGAGATTAAAAAACAGTTTCTTTATGAGAAAGTGGCGAATGCTTTAATAACACAAATAAATGAATTTAATCCTACTGTAATATTCACTCTGGATAACATTAAAGGTGGGTATGGTCATCCGGATCATATTTTTTTAAGTCAACTGGTTTTAGATTTATTCAATGAAGATAAAATTAATCCGCAATGTATTTATCAGAGTGTTTTAACAAAACACATCGAAGTAGAGATAGATAAATATGTAACACCAAAAATGGAAAAATGGGGTTATCCACAAGCGAGTCCGGCAGCTAACGAATTATATGGTATTGACGGAATGCCTGAAGCAGACGTTCAAATTAATATTACAGACCAGGCAGAAATAAAAATGGCCTACTTAAGGGCTTACCCGGAGAATGTTAGAAAGAACCTGAGAAAATTTCTTATCCACTATGAAGACTTTGATGCAGAAACTTTTTTCTCAGTTTGGGATAGAGAGTTTTTTAGGATAATTGAAAAATAATGCTGAGCCACAAACAAAAAATATTGTGCATCCGGTAGATAATACAAAATTGATTTGAAAGACATAACATTTGAGCCCAAATTAGTTAGAAACTAAAAAACGCATATTATGAACAAAGAAATTTCATTAGTTGATTACCAACAGGCATTTAGAAAAATTGTTGAAAAAGAACAAAAAACAGGGTTCTACATTCACAGTTTCTTTTACGTAGTAGTTAACGCAGGGCTGATAACCCTGAATTTATCATCTTTAACAACTTACCATTGGTTCTACTGGCCTCTTTGTGGCTGGGGATTTGGGTTGTCCATGCATTTTATTTTTGGAATCCTGCTATTAAATACATTCATGAAAAAGAAAGAAATACGTGCAGAAAAGATAGCTCGAAACGATTATTATAAAACTGAAATATGAAACTAATAGCGTTAATCTGTTTTTTACTCCCTTTTCTAAATAATGATTTGTATGGTTGTTCAGCTATTATTGCTGCGCATAATGGCAGTTTTGTTGTTGGTGCAAATCTTGATGGGGAAGGAATCTGGGAGGGTTTGGTTTTTATCAATAAAACAGGGGTGGAGAAGCAAACCGATTTTGAATATGATGATGGTAAAACATTACAATGGGTTTCGCAATATGGCAGTGTTACTTTCAATTTGCTGTGCAGGGAATATGCCCAGTATGGGATGAATACCGAGGGGCTAATAGTTACCACAGTTTCATGCTTAAACAGTTGCCAACCATATCAAAAAGACTTACCGGAATTAAACGGTAATTTTTGGGTTCAGTACATACTTGATAAATGTAAATCGGTAAAAGAAGTTAAAGAAACATTTTCAAAAATCAATGTATTGGCTGGAAACGACAGGTATATGATTTGCGACCGTTTTGGCGGCAGCATAATTATTGAGTTTCATGATGGGGTTGTTTTCTATGAAAATGAAAATATGCCCATCCCCATTCTCACAAACCAGCTTTATCAAAAATCAATTATGCATGTTGCTAATAATACACTTCCGTCTTCTGATAAAAGCTTCGATTTTATAACAACCAAGAGGTTTATTAGAGCCAACGATGAGTTAAAACCAACTGAGTATACACTTGGCGATAATAAGATAAGTAGAATGTTTGGTATACTGAAAAAAATACAAGGTTATCCGGAATCTATATGGAGAATTGTTTTTGACCAACAAGAGGCTAAAGTGTATTTCATGACTCATGCTAACAAATCACAACGATTTATTAATTTGGATGAAATCGATTTTTCCTGCCAGTCAGATAAGGTGATGGCTAATATCGATGCAGGGGAAAAAGGTGATTTTATAACGGAACTTACAAAGTATAGTTATCCCAAAAACTATGAGCTTTACCAAACAACAATGAATAATCTTGGCAGGGAAATTACAAACAAAGCGATTGAACGACACATTAACTATCTTGATAGTTTTAACTGTATAAATTAACGACTTAAAACAATCCATCTATGCCTATTAGCATAATAATCGACCTTGATGCAAATCAAATTTTATCCTATAATGAAAAATAATGAACTGAAATTCCCCGTTGGTTATGAAAAATTTCACAAGAAGCAATTGTACAATTTTCAATTGAACCGACCGTACTCATTTGGTTATGCCTTATTTGAGGATATGAAGGAAGCCGGGAAAAGGATTAAGTCGTTTAAAGGCTGGAAAAGGGAAATGATAAAAATGGCTGAAAATGCCCTCGAACAGGGACGAGATTTGAACGCTGCTTTTTATTATCGTGCTGCAGAATTCTATACAAAATCAACTGATCCTGATAAAGCAATACTTTATGACAAGTTCAATGGACTGTTTTATAAAGTGATGGAAAATGAAGGAATCAAAAAATACAATGTTCCATATGAAGATGGCTTTCTCCCGGCTATCCGGATAGCAGCAATAAACGGATCAAAAGGCACAATTATAATTAATGGTGGTTTCGATTCATTCATCGAGGAGTTTTATTCAATGATGAAATACTTCTCAGTTAACGGCTATGACGTAATTGGATTTGATGGCCCGGGACAGGGTGGTGCCCTCAGAAAATACGGATTACCCATAACAATTGAATGGGAGAAACCGGTTAAGTCCTTACTCGACTTTTTTAAGCTTAAGGATGTAACATTAATTGGGATTTCGATGGGAGGGTGGCTCTGCCTACGCGCGGCAGCATATGAGCCACGGATAAAGCGTGTAATTGCAAACGGTCATGCAATCGATTATATGAAAAGCATGCCACCCTTTCTACGGAAAATCCATCTTTGGTTTATGGAACACTGTCGTGGATTTATGAATAAAATGGCAGTCATGAAATTTGAAAAAAGGGAAGGTATGACGTCCTGGATGGTTGATCATATGAAATATATCACAAAAAAAACCAAACCACTCGATGCATTGGAACTTTACATGGATTTGAACACTGAAAATATTCATTCGGAACTGGTAACACAGGATGTGTTAATCCTGTCGGGTAGCAACGATCATTTCATTCCTTCTAAAATGCACAAACTGCAGTTAGAAGAACTAACCAATGCCAAATCAATTACTGATAGAATTTTTACAGAAGAAGAACACGCTCAAAACCATTGTCAGATTGGAAATATTGAACTTAGTCTTGTAACAATGATTGATTGGATTAACGAGAAAACATCTGGTAGTTGAAACCTATAACAACAACCAATGGTAAAGTAATATAATTGTAACTAATCAGTGTGCTTTATGCAATTTGGTAATTATAGTATATTCCTTATATACAGTACTGTCTGTAACTTTGTGTGCCTTTGAGAAGCACTTTGTGTGCCTTCGTGGTAAAAAATGAATCTCCCCGCAAGCAACGGGGTATCTTATGGGAAATTCCTTACATATTCGCCCCAAGGGGCGCGTGATAAAACCCAGGAGATCCTTCACTTCGTTCAGGATCCCCGCCTGACCGGCCGGCAGGAATTCGGCTAACAAATTTCAAAAACGAAGTGTATTGAAATTTGAGCCTCATTGATTTAATTATACTTTAAAAAGTTTGCCATAGATATGTTTTGTGGGTTTCCATTTTAAATTGTAGTTTTGGATTCAATATTAAGAACCCTATGATATTGCCATAATTAATAAAATATTCCGATAATATTGAATAGTATTCGTGACAATTATTACTGAAAAATGAGAGCAAAAACATCTAAACGTGATCAAACAGGAAATCCTAGAAATGCGTTTTCAGCAGTAGAAGAAACCAAAGAACCATATTTAGAGTTAGAGAAAGGAATATATGCTGCACTGGAAACTTATTCCAATGTTCACCGTGGCAGCGGGCATAGCTCGATGGTATCAACACACCTATATGAACAAGCACGTGATATTGTCCTGGAGTTTTTTGGCCTGAAGAAAGGAAAATACGTTGTGATATTTTGTACTCCAAGAGGTGCTCATAACTTCATTGAACAACTCAATCGCACTAGTTATCAGCTTGTGTCGAGTAAGGATATTGGACTGGCACTAGGCGTAAGGGCAATAGCAATTAAAAGAAATGACCTGCCCAAGGGAATTCCAATGCAAACCGGTGGAGGGACAACCAAGCTTATTTCAAAAGATTGGGTTATCTGGGCAGATGCTCCCGACAAGTTTGAAGCGGGCACCCCTTCTATCATAAATGTTATTGCATTTGCAAGAGCTTTAAAACTAGTAACGAAATATGGAAACGATATCTTTCAAAATCCAACTTACACAAAGCTAACGGTAGAAAATATTCTTTATAATGACGAACTGGAAAAATACCAGGGGATGGAGCTGCTAATTGAACTTAGAAAAACCCTGATAGGCCGTAATATTAGCATCCCAACGATGGAAGGCTTAAGATCTGTTATCAATCTCGACAACAGTGCAAGTACTCCAACGTTCGAGCCTGTTTGGAATGTGTATCGTCATGTGTTGAATCAACCTGAGAATATAAAGAATGATGTTATTGTTGAAGTGAAGTCAATAATTGCGTATGTGCTGGATGCACCAAAGGATGATTATGATGTGATCTTTACTTCAAACACTACTGAAGCTATTAACCTTGCAGCTGAAAATCTAGGCATGGATGATAAAGATGGCTTCGAGCCTGTAGTACTAAACACGATTCTGGAACATTCTTCAAATGAACTACCATGGCGAATGATTCCTGGCCATACATTGATAAGGCTAGATGTTGACTATGATGGCTTTATTAATTTAAAAGAGCTGGAAACAATTTTGATTGATTATAATCAAAACAAAAAATTTGGAAAGAAGCGTATTAAACTCGTAGCATTTAGTGGAGCGTCAAATGTTCTTGGTGTATGCAATAATATTGAGGAAATTAGTAGACTTGTTCATAAATATGGAGCACTCCTACTGGTAGATGCCGCACAATTGGTTGCACATCGCAGCGTGGACATTCAGGGGTGGGATATTGATTATCTTGCATTTTCAGCTCATAAAGTATATGCACCATTTGGCACGGGAGTTCTTGTAGTTAGAAAGGGATTGCTTAATTTTAGTAATGAAGAACAAATAATGATTAAATCTTCTGGCGAAGAAAACGCAGGAGGTATAGCGGCAATTGGTAAAGCTCTTTTGCTTTTGAACCGGATAGGCATGAACCTGATCAGGGATGACGAGCAAGCTCTATCAACAAGGGCTTTGATGGGCATGAAGCAGATTCCGGATTTGAAGATTCATGGCTTAACGGATTTCAATTCTTCGAAGTACGCCCATAAGTTGGGCGTTATTGTATTTGATATAAAGAATAAAATGCCCAGTCGTATTGCAAAACAACTTGCTTTGCAAAGTGGAATAGGTGTAAGATATGGGTGTCATTGCGCTCATATCATTGTAAAACACATTTTGCATATAAGTCCTTTTCTTGAGCAATTCCAGCGTGTTATTCAAATTATGTTCCCAAGATTCAGGTTTCTGGGTATTGTACGGGTAAGTCTGGGGATCGAAAATACCGAAGAAGATGTTGATAAGCTGATTAGTGCCCTGACCAAAATAAGCAGTAAGAAAAGAGGTTCAGATCACAAAGTTACAAACGGCGAAGTTAAATTGACTCATAAGGAAGTACAAAAACAAGTGGATGATTTTGTATTAGATGTAGCAAAGAGAGTATATTTATAACACATGGAAGAAGCGTATTAAAATTATGTAATGAACGAAAAAGAACCAATATCAATAGAAATATTCTACACGCTTACATGCCCTAACTGTAAGATACTGAAACGTATGCTAGATGACGTACTCCCGCAATTTGGGAATAAGTTTTTATTGAAAAAAACTCATGCAAACATGCCCATGGGTATGATTAGAACAATGAAATTGGGCATACATGCTGTACCGGCACTTTTAATTGATGATGAATTAATTTTTAGAAGTGTACCCACAAAAGAAGAATTGATTAAAAAATTAAGTAGTTACTAATTAAAAAATTAAAAAAATGGAAACAAAGAAAAAATTAAGATGCCCAATTGGAGTTCCCAGTGGAATTTTAGCCGCCTTAATTGGCTTAATCGGAGTTATTATAAACATAATACACTTCAATTGGTTTGAGCTCCTTACTTCGCTTGCATTATTGTTGCTGGCAATGCCATTTGTAAGGATAATAATGATGATGCATTCAGCAAATGACAGGCTTGACGAACTTGAAGCTAAACGCAATGAATAATAAATTATTAATTTGGATTGTAATGACAATACTCTTGTCGTTACCAGTAACAGGGATGGCTTCAATCGCATGTCCTGAAAACAATCCTGAAAATGATACATCTATGATTATTAAAAATGATAAGCTTGTCGTAGTTTGGACAAGTGGAGACAAGGAAGTAGCATTGAAGATGGTATTTATGTACACTTCAAATGCCAAGAAGAATAATTGGTGGGAGGATATAACTTTATTAGTTTGGGGGCCATCCGCAAAACTTCTTTCTGAAGATAAAGAATTACAGGATTATGTAAAAACCATGCTCGACAGTGGTATTAATGTACTTGCATGCAAAGGTTGTGCAGATCAATACGGGATTTCCGAAAAACTTGAGCAAATAGGTGTTACTGTAAAATATACAGGAGTTGACCTTACTAATTTTATTAAGGAAAGGCATGTAATCACATTCTAATTAAGGGTTATTAATTAGTAAAAACATAAACTTTATATCGTAAAAAAAAAGTATTAGAAATGCACTGAAAGGAACCTGGGTTGATATTGCAGTAGGTTTCAGATGTGCAAAAAGTATGGACAACTAAAAAGGTAATACAATGGATGATCATAGTGTTTTCATGGATAAACAGATAGTCCCGACAAATTAACAAACAGATATTTACAAATATGCAATGTAAAAATTGTGAAAACATTATTGATGATAGTTTATATAAATGATAAAAAAAGTATTTAATAATTTTCCCGATGTAGTTGTTGTTATTCCAGGTCATGGTAATTATGGCGGACCCGTATTATTTCAGCATTCGCTTACTTTGATCGAAAATGTACATATTAAATAGTTTATGAGATACTTTATTTCACTATTTTTAATCGCAATACTTTACATTATTAATGGATGTAAGAAAGACCAACTTACGCCGCCTTATTGTTCAATCCAGTTTCTTGAAAATGGAAGTAAAGTAGTGCAAGGCAATAGTATAGAAGTAAATATTATTGCTATTTCACATGATGAGCTTAGCATTGAAGTATCGTTATATATCGATGATGTTAAGATTATTACATTCACCGAACAACCTTATCAGTTTATATGGGATAGTGATAATTATAGTTTTGGAGAACATACTATTAAAGCTGTTGCTGAGGATGAAACGGGGGCACGTTCGGAATATGAAATAATTGTTGAAGTTGTGGGGTTCACACCTCCTGAAACTATTATTGACGAACGAGATGGTGAATATTACAGTGTTGTACAAATCGGTGAGCAGGTATGGATGACAGAGAACCTTAGGTATAATATCAATTATTCAATGTACCCAAATAATGAAAAAATTAATAGTGAACTCTATGGGTTGCTATATAATACCGGATTTAGTGTAGGCGATGGATTATGTCCTACCGGATACCATGTGCCATCCAAAAACGACTGGTTTAAGCTTATTGAATATTTGGGAGGAGTTAGTGTGGCAGGAGGAAAACTAAAGGAAGAGGGGGCAGAACACTGGCAATTACCTAACATAGGAGCCACAAACGACTATGGATTTTCGGCACTTCCTGCCGGAAGTTTAAGCCGAGATAGTATTCCTCAGAGATTTGAGAAAAATGCTATTTTTTTTACATCATTCTATAGTAACTATATATCCATGAGTTTCGAATCGGAAAGTATTTCCATACTCACATATCATCCATCAGGCGAATACTATAGTGTGCGATGTATTAGAGATTATTAATTGCTTTTGATGTATAAGATCTATTGCAGTTTATCAATCCATCAAAATTACCGGCATAAATTATTCCTCCACCACGTTCGCCACCTTCAGGTCCCAGTTCTATAATCCAATCTGATGCTCTTATTATTTCAAGATTATGTTCAACAACAATAACCGTGTTTCCTCCATCAACTAATTTGTTGGTAACCTCGATTAATTTTTCAACATCTTTCATATGAAGTCCCGTTGAAGGCTCATCAAAAATATAAAGACAACTACTGCCAGTTTCTTTGATTAATTCGGTTGCTAGTTTTAATCGTTGAGTTTCGCCTCCTGACAATGTATTTGTCGGTTGCCCAAGTTTAATATACCCAAGTCCAATGTCTTTCAATACTTGAAGTATATTTGTGATTTCAGGATCTAACATAAAGAATTTCAGAGCTTCATCAACTTCCATTTTAAGGACATCAATGATGCTTTTACCTAAATGTTTAACCTCGAGTACCGAATCTTGATAGCGATTTCCATGACAGGTATCACAAACTATCCATACATCCGAAAGAAAATCCATACTAACTTTAAGACTTCCCATTCCTTTGCAAACCGGACATCTGCCTTCCTGGCTATTAAATGAAAAATTGGACTTCTTGAAACCCCGGTTTATCGAATCTTTTTGCTTTGCAAATTTATCCCTAATCAAATCAAACAGGCCTGTATAAGTAGCTGAAGTACTAAGCGGCAAAGTACCTATTTGCTGTTGATCAATAACCGAAATGGAATCAAAATTATTAAAGCTGATTTTTTTGCAATTTATTGCTTTTCCTGCTTTGTAAGAGTCACTAACCACGTTAAAAACAAGTGTAGATTTACCACTTCCGGAAACTCCTGTAATTGAGGTAATGCAATTTGTTGGTATTGTAATATCGATATTTTTAAGGTTATTTGCATAAGCACCGGCTATGGTTATAGCAGGCTCCATATTTGACACATCTCTATGGTTATAGTTATTGCGTTTATTTAGGAACTGACCGGTAATGGATTTAAGGTTTTTCTCAATTTCGGATAAACTACCCTGTGCTATAATTTCACCGCCTCGCTCACCTGCACCGGGTCCCATATCAATAATATGATCGGCTTTGGAAATAACATCTGGATCATGCTCAACAATCAATACTGTGTTACCATTATTTTTCAGAGAATCTACGGCTTTCATTAGATTGATAGTGTCGTAAGAATGTAATCCAACGGTAGGCTCATCAAGCACATAGGTTAATCCACAAAGATCGGACGCCAACTGAGTTGAAATACGCAAACGTTGTGATTCACCTCCACTTAAGGTAGATGTAGCACGATTCAAACTCAGATACCCTAACCCAATATTATCAAGGGGAATAAGCTTATTTATTATTTGGTGAATTGTTGACTTGCATTTTGCATATTCTGAACTATTTAGTTTTATTTCAAGATCTTTAAAAAATTCAATGGCCCCAGATATTGAGAACATTGATAACTTAGCTATATTTAATCCTGCAAATTTAACGTCTGTTATAATTGATTTGTATCTGGTTCCATGGCAACGGCTACACAAAATTTCTGTCATTATTGGTTTAAAAGACTCGCCTCGCTTTCCATCACGTTTTATTTGATAATCCTCATTTAAATAATTAATCAAACCTTGCCAAGTGGTTGTCATCCTATGGATACCTGTTCTGTTCCCACGTTTAAAATTCCACTCAACCTCATATAGTTGGCTCCCAGTGCCATAAAGTGCAATTTTTTGTGATGTTTCATCGAGTGCAGAGTAGGGTAGGGAGAAGTCAATCTCTTTTTCAATTCCTACTCTTAGTAATGTGTTAATGTATTGTCCATTTTTATCTCCAAAAAATTTACCGGGAGATGTGCCATCCATAGCACCATCAATTAGCGACTTATAGGGGCTTGTAATGAACTTATCAGGGTCGGGAATAATAATGGACCCAATCCCTTTACATTCATCACACGCAGCTTCTAATTTGTTAAATGAAAACATTGATGATGACAGATTAGTGGGTTTATCATTTGTGTCTTTACCAAATCTTGAGAACAATAAACGATATAAATCAAACACTTCGGTAACAGTGCCAACAGTTGATCTGGGATTCTTCTTAAATCTGGTTTGCCTTACGGCGATAGCAGGAGTTAAACCTGAGCATTGCTCTAACTCAGGCTTTTTAACCTTACTCATCATTCTTCTGGCATACGTCGAAAAACTTTCTGTAAACCTGTTTCTGCTTTCTGAATAAATTGTATCAAATGCAAGTGATGACTTACCACTACCGGATACTCCGGTAATAACAGTTGTTTTGTTTATCGGGATTTCTATATTTATATTTTTAAGATTATTAGTTGTAACTCCTTCAAAACGAATATTTGACTTAACTATTTGTTTTTTCTTTTTAGTAGGAGTCGTTTCTTTATGATTTAAAAAATCTTGTAGAGCTTGTCCGGTATAGGATTCCGTACAATTCAATAATTCATAGGGTGATCCTTGAAAGATGAGTTGGCCTCCCATTTCACCCCCTTCCGGACCCAAATCAACTATATGATCGGCTTGTTTTATTATATCAATATCGTGTTCGATTACAATTACTGTATTTCCATTATCAATAATATTATTTAAGGCCTTTAACAGATAAGTAATATCAGCTTTATGAAGCCCAACCGATGGTTCATCGAGGATGTATAGATTATGTCCCTTTGATGTTTTATAAAGCTCCGATGCTAATTTAACTCTTTGTGCTTCACCTCCTGATAAGGTTGTTGATGATTGTCCTAATTTTAGATACCCAACATCCAGTTTTTGCAACTGATCAAGTATCCTTAATATTTTCAATTCTCCGTCAAAAAACAAAACTGCCTCATCAACTGACATTTCAAGGACGTTGAAAATATTTTTTCCTTTAAACTCAATTTCAAGGGTTTCTGTATTGAATCTCTTGCCCTTACAATATTCACATTTAACTTCTACATTTCCAAGGAAGTGCATTCCAAGTTCAATATACCCTGCTCCCTGACAATGCTCACATCTTCCGCCTTTATTGTTAAATGAAAATCTTCCTTTTTTATAACCTCGGTTTTTAGATTCGGGTTGTTTTGAATATAAATCTCTTATGTGATCGAATAAATCGGTATAAGTCGCCGGGTTACTACGGGGTGTTCGGCCAATTGGTGATTGATCGATTTCAATAATTCTGGATATTGGGGTTGAAATATCAATTGACTTACATCCTCTAATTTCGCCTGTCAAACTCTTTCCAAGAACTTTGTGTACTAGTGTTGATTTTCCAGCACCGGAAACTCCGGTTACCACATTAAAAGCATTAAGCTTAAACTCGATATCTATATTTTTAAGATTGAATTTATTAGCACCTAATATATTAATTGTTCCACTTTGTGGTCTTGTACTTTTTGATATTTGAAAATTGTCCGTTGCAGAAATTGCTTGTGCTGTAAGACTATTAGGGAATGATGCACTATTATCTATAAGCTTGTATACTTCACCCTGATATATTACTTCTCCACCGTTAATTCCTGCCTTCGGGCCAATATCAATCAGGTAATCTGCTGATTTAATGGTTTCCTCATCATGCTCAACAACAACCAATGTATTGCCATTATCCCTTAGTGATTTAAGCACTTTTAGTAACTTTTTATTATCTCTTGGGTGAAGTCCGATACTTGGTTCATCAAGAATATATAATATACCTTGTAACCCGCTCCCAACTTGTGATGCAAGCCTTATTCGTTGTGATTCACCTCCTGAAAGAGTAGTCGATTCTCTGGAAAGTG
Source organism: uncultured Bacteroidota bacterium (assembly GCA_937912115.1). GTDB lineage: Bacteria > Bacteroidota > Bacteroidia > Bacteroidales > F082. Next base: position 44,143 of record CALDOI010000105.1, read on the forward strand.
TAAGGTAATCCAGACCAAGCAATTGTAGATACTCCAACCTCTTTATAACATGATCGAGTATGTTGTCAACGACTTCTTTTTCATATGTGTGAGAGGATAATTGTTGAAGGTATGAATGAAGATCAACCAATGGCATCTCACTTAATTCACAAATATTATTGCTATTAATATAAACTGATCTCGCTTCTTTTCTCAGTCTCGTACCATTACATTCATTACACACAAACGAGCTTGCAAACCTGAGTATATTATCATTACGATCTCTTCGGAGGATTTCTTCCATAATGGGAATCATCCCCTTGTAATAATTTTCTTCACGGGGTAGAGCAGTAATTCCTTTCCACTTTAGTCTTGACTCAAGTGAATGTTTACCGAAAAGTATTTTTATTCGCTCGCTGCCAAACATTATTACATTGCGTTGATCATCAGTTAGATCTTTCCACGGAATATCAACTGAAAACCCATGCTCGTTGCATACTTTATTAAGTTCGTCAACACGAACCTGAGAATAAACAATATAGCCTGTTGGTGTTGTTGGAACAAGAGCCCCTTCACGCAAAGTTAAGTTGCTATCTGCAATTAGTTTTTGAACATCTATCTGTTCAGTTATACCCAAACCTTTACATTTGGGACAAGCCCCATAATTCGAATTAAACGAAAATAGTTTTGAAAGAAGTTTAGGAAGATCTGTTTGGCAATTATTACAGGAAGTTGATCCAGACTTAATAATATCATCACAGTTTATACAATGTTGATTCCCAATTCTTGCATATAGTAGTCTCAAATAATCGTATATCCCCGACATTGTCCCGACAGTGGACCTGGGATTTGCACCTACTGCTTTTTGACTGATTGCCAGAGCGGGCTGTAATCCGGTTATTTCTTTTACATTGGGTTTTTCAAGTTTCCCCAAATACTGTCTGGAATATGAGGAAAATGATTCCAAAAAACGTCTTTGACTTTCCTTATATATTACATCATATGCTATCGTTGATTTTCCTGAACCCGATACACCTGTGATTACAGTAATAGAATTATGAGGAATCTGAATATCAATGTTTTTCAGATTATTTTCTGAAGCACCAATAACCTGAAGTCTGCTATTATTCTTTCTTGACATTTCTGTTACTTCTACAATCAAATATATCCAAGCGTATAACTTAGTAACACTTGATAATTAATCTTTTTAGCTTTTTCTTTGTGCTTAATAATACTAATATCTGTGATTTTTAGCTAGATTTTTTTTACCACTAAGGATCACAAAGTACATCACAAAGGAGCGCAAAGGTAAGGCATGTAATTGATTTTCTTAGCGCCACTTTGACTAAACCCTCGTGCTATCACCCTGTTTGGGGCGGCTATCGTGTACTCACATCTTTTGAAAGTCCATATCGGAGTCCTTGTCATGCTGAGTGTAGCGAAGTATCTCTACACATATGGAGCTTATGCAATATTTGTTGGTACACTGTAGCTTCGGCAGGCAACTTTGTGGTTAAGAATTATTTTTCATCAAATTGTTATGAACCCTTCTTTCACTCTTTGCTTTAACTATGATATTGCCTTACGTGCCTTCAGTATATACTTTGCTCTATCCAAAGGATTTACTCCTCTAAATGGGGTTGTTTCACCCAACTCGATGGGGCATTCTTTATATCCATGAAATTTAGTAGCAAATTTTCCTTTACCACCTGTTAATGAACTAAATTTCGTTGAGTAATCGAGTGAGGTGGCTACAGGTATTTTTCCTGTTAAACTAAACTTTTCATTCTCAATTGTGGGAATTCCAATTTCAGCCCTGAGTTGCGTTAAACTACCCACAATACTTCCCAGCTTATCTTCGTTGGCAGTAATTGAATATTCCAGAATTGGTTCCAATAGCTTCGTGCCGGTTTCTTTCAGCCCTTTCATAATAGCCATTGGTGTGGCAACTGCAAAGTCACCTGCTCTTGAGTGAATATTGTGATCTTCATCTCCTATGAGAGTAATATTTAAATCTGTAACTTCCCATCCAAGTGGCCCTTGTAATAGTGCTTTGGGTATGGTCCGTTCAATTTCATTTTGGTATCTTCCAGCAATGCTATTTACTCCCACAATCGAATTATACTTTATTCGGCTATTTCTAGCCCCGGGTTCTATTTTAAATCGTACTACTGCCCAACAAGGTTTAGGCATAGTATATTCTTCATATGCTTCAAATGATGCAGTCGGAGTTTCTTTATATATAACCGTTGGTTTTCCAAAATCTACGGCAATTTGAAATCTGTTGGAAAGTACAAATTCAAGTATCTCCAACTGTATTATCCCCATTATTTTAATATGTAATTCACGTTCATCCTTCAGCCATATCAAATCTATTGTTGGATCCTCGTCTGATAATATATGCATTGCAGATACCAATGTTGAATAATCCTCCTCATTCATTGGTGAAATTTTTGCAGTAAGCATTGGAGTATTAAGGCTTATGCTTTCTTTAATATGATCAGAGTTGCCTATTATATCGCCTGCTACTACACTACTCAATCCACATATAGCTGCAGTATCTCCTGCCAATAGTTCACCCACATCAACATATTTCTGCCCTTGCAGTTTCCTGATTTGACTTACCTTTTCTTCGTCCCTATTATTCTCTATCTGGATAGTGTCTCGGTTTTTTATTGAACCGTTAAATAAGCGGACACTTGCAATTTTACCAATGGTTTTGTCGTGTTCAACCTTATAAACTATTCCCGAAAGTGGTTTTGAACTATCACCCATTGCAACTGGCATGTATTCCGTAATTACCTCTAATAATTCATTAATTCCAATATTATATTTTGCCGATCCAAATAAGATAGGGAAGAGTTCATTATTATGAATTTGATCTTTTAATGACATTTCAAGTTTTTGAGAATCTATTTTTTCACCAACTAGGTAAGCATCCATTAGAATTTCATCATTGTTAATAATGGATTCGATGGAATGATCACTCAAACTACCGAATGAGTTGCTATTGACAGTATTACTTATTTCAACAGCATCACTACCCTCATTAATAACCGACTGCATTACAATTATATTAGAAGTTAATTCCTTTCTAATCTCTGCAATTACTGAATCGATATTTGAACCCGCACGATCAATTTTATTAATAAATAGAATTGATGGGATATTGGCTTTTTGAAGTGCATTCCAGAGTGTAATAGTATGGGCTTGAACGCCTTCGGCAGCCGATATAACGAGAATTGCACAATCCATTGCAAGCATTGAACGCTCTACTTCCGAGGAGAAATCAACGTGCCCTGGTGTATCAATTAAGTTTATATTAATAGCATTCCATGTAAATGAAGCCGAAGCACTCCGAACGGAAATCCCCCTTTCCCTTTCAACTGCAAGCCAATCGGTTTGTGAAGTACCTTTATCAACGCTACCGATTGTACGTGTGACACCACTTTTATACAGGAACAGCTCAGTTATTGATGTTTTGCCTGCATCAACATGAGCAACAATTCCGATATTAATAAACTTTTTATTGTCTTGCATAATTTTTCTAAAAACAGATTGACAAAAGTAAAAAGTATTTATAGCTTTAGGTAGGGCTCAGTTGGATTAATAATGAAAAATTGATTAGTTTTGTTTTATCGGATTTAGATCATAAACATTGCTTAAATATGCTGAAAAACCTGCTTATTGTTTTGTCAATATTACTTATTTCAACTACCAATGGCTTTACTCAAAACAAACTGGATAATTATCAGACTGATACTGCCTATGTTAATCAGCTTATAGATAAATGTAGTAACTTATTATTTTATTACCCAGATAGTGCAAGTTTATTTGTGGATACGATTCTTAAAATCTCCGAACAAATCAATTACGAATATGGTTTGTATAAGGGTTATAATTCAGTAGGAGTTATTTATGGAATGATAGGTGATCAACCAGCAGCCATAGCTAGTTACAAAAAAGCATTTCCATACGCTTCTGTAGACCATCCGCGCAAAAAAGCTGTATTATTGAGTAATATTGGTTTAGCATTTGGGAGGATGTATGATATTGATAGTGCTACCTATTATCTTGACAGTACAATAAATTTTTCAGTTCGTAATAATGTATCTGATATATGGGTTAAAGCACTGTTTGAT
>CALDOI010000106.1 GCA_937912115.1 uncultured Bacteroidota bacterium
ACGAAAATAGTATCGACCATGGGCATTACTTTTAAAATTTCATCATTAGTATGTGCAACAACTACATTCTTCGGAATTACCAAATTATCAGATAGTGGTTCTGATGCTAACTCTTGAAGGGGTTTCTTTACTAATGAAGCATCTCGATATATTACAACCTGATTGCCTATCATCTTAAATGTGTGGCCTGAACCAGAAAGTAATTCATCGAGTATAAACAATGGTTGTTTATCGTTGGCCGAGTAATTTATTTCTTTACTAAAAATACTGTCGCCAGCATTATATGAAAAATTCAACTCCGAATCATCACTAAGCCTTAAAAGTACGGATGAAAGTTTTTCCCCGTTTACATAAAAATCAATCTTCCTATTTCCTGATGATTGGGCAACTAATGGCTTAACCATCCAAAGTAGGAAAACCAGTGTGGTGATGAAAAAACGAAAAACAATGGCAAACTTAGGGACTAGTTTGACCTCAATTAATCTATTGCCTTGATAAAAAAGTACACCCATTTAATTACTTGCGTTCAATAAATATTTTAGTGGGCTAAAGTACAAAAAAACCTTACAGAATACTCGTACCTATTACAGTAATACTTAGATATTTATCGAAAACTGATAGAAATGATTTGTTAAAAATGAATTGGATTTTATTGAACCAATACCGAGTTACCTTCAATCTTGTAATCAAATCCATAAATTACCTGTAACGACTCAAAGATGCTTTTGGGAGTTTCATCTTTAAAACGAGCTGTAAGATAATAATCCTCAAGTGGTAATTGTGAGGTAATATTAATATTAAAGTTTTTCTCAAGAACCTGAACAACATCTGCTAAAGGAGTATTTACAAATTCCAATTTCCCGGTTTTCCAGGCTATGTGATTATTATCTGAAAACTGACACTTTGTTATTAAACCGGTTGTTTTATTATAAACTCCTTTTTCTCCAGGGGTTAAAATTATTTGTTCCAATATGTTGCCATCAAAACTATCAACTGAATAAAATAGAATTTTGCCTGATTCAAGGTAAACAGTTATTTCATCTGAATTAAGGCAATTGCACAAATTGAATGATGTACCAAGAACCTTTACCCGTACATTTTCAGTAGCGATAATCATTGGTTTATCTGGGTTATGTGCAATGTTGAAAAATGCCTCTCCCATAAAACTAACTTCTCTGGTATCTGAAGAAAAATACTCCGGATAGTTTATGTTAGCACCCTTATTGAATGCAATATTAGAACCATCGGGTAGAACAAATGGTGAATCAGTTTGTGCAATAGCTGCCGAATAATTCAAAGTCTCTGCTTGCTTTTCTTTGTCAAACATTAAATAGAGCCCAAATAAAAAAACAATCACTGCTGCAACACGAGTAACATTAATAAAGAACCTTTTGATAAATAATTGCTTCTTATTATCAACAATTGCTGAATGAGATGCTTCCTTGAAGTTGGCACGTATTTTAAAATCTTCCCACCTGCTGTCAACATTTATTAAAAATGAATTGGTACGAACAGATGTAGATTCCCATACTTGTTTGAATTCGTTATACATCATCTGATTATCTTTCGATAATTTCAACCATGATTCAACTACCAACTGATCCTCTTTGGAACAATTGCCAGATAAATATGATACCAGTTGTTGTATGTGAAATTCGTTACTCATTATCTAATTAAAACTACATGTTGTATCAGTAAGACAGTTAAATGCTGTTTTACCCCTACTCAACATCCCACTTTTTTTCATTTATTTTTCAATATTACTTGTTTTACTTATTAAAAATGTCCATTAAATTATTGCTAGCCATACCAATTGCAACTAAAGGAACATAATCCTTAAGCACAATTCGCAAATACTTTAAAGCCTTAGTCATCTGCGTTTCAACTGTTTTAACAGATATTGACAGCTTAGTAGCTATCAATGAATTTTTCAATCCATCGTACCTGCTGAGCTCAAAAATCTCTCTTCTTTTTTCTGGTAATTCTAATATTGCTTTTTTTAGAATAAGTCGCAATTCTTCTTGTTCAAGCTTAAAAAGTCCGTCATCGAATGTTTCGAAATTAGTTCTATCCTGAACAAACATATATTTATCCTGGACTTTTTTCTTGTTTAAATAATTCAAAGCATAATTTTGAACTGCCCTGTGTAAATAAGCACCGATGGAAGTATTTATCTCAAGTTCTTCATGTTTGTCCCATAGTTTCAGAAAAATATCCTGGACTAACTCCTCTGCATCTTCAATTCTTTCAACATATCTAACACAATAGTAGCATAAAGGAACATAATACTCACGGTATATGTCCTCAAAAACTGACCTGTCGCCATTCTTTAAGCCCTCAATTACACTATCGTTATTTACCTCCATATATGGGAATTTCCTTTTGTTTTAAAGCATTGAAAAATTACTGGGATATACCCTTTCTTATTGTTACATTAAAATAAAAGGTAAAACAAAGGTATATAATAATTATAAAGTGAATGTAATAACAAGCATTATTCACAAAATAATAAGAGAATGCCAACTACCAAAATTGGTTATAATACCAAGTACGTATTATAATAATAAACTTCTTTGGAGTTAATTATTTAATAGCTTTGCGCCAGAAATCAAAAAGGAATGACTAAAAATAAGGCACTGATATCATGGACAATACTATTACCTTTAGTATTGGTTTGGGGTAGTTCATTTATACTTATTAAAAAATCATTGTTGTATTTTACTGCTGTTGAGGTTGGAATATTAAGAATTACGATAACTTTTCTGTTTTTATTACCGTGGGCCATTAGAAGCTTGCGTAGAATTGACAGAAAACACCGGAATTATTTAATTATTTCGGGTATAATTGGAAGTTTTATACCTGCTTTTATGTTCTCAATAGCACAAACAGGAATCAATAGTTCGCTGGCCGGTATACTAAACTCTCTTACACCTTTGTTCACATTATTACTTGGATTAGCTTTTTTTAAGATAGTAGCATCATGGTTTAATGCCATGGGAGTGATTATTGGTTTGGCTGGAGCCATGGGGCTAATTTATGTTAGTGGCGGAGATCAGGGATTTGTGTTTAATATTAAATATGCTTCATTGGTAATGATCGCAACCGTTTGTTACGCATTTAATGTAAATTTTATCAAAATATATTTAAAGGATATTGATGCTCTTACCATAACTGTTCTAACATTTTTTTATATCGGTATTCCATCATTAGTTTATGTATTAGCTTTTTCAAATATTCCAAATAAACTTATGAATGAAAATGATGCATTAATTGGTATTGGATATGTGAGTATACTTGCAATTGCAGGAACGGGTATTGCCCTTATTGCATTTAACAAGTTAATTAAGATAAGCACTCCTATTTTTGCTTCATCAGTAACCTACATGATACCTGTTGTAGCAATTATTTGGGGTATTATTGATGGCGAAATATTTAAGCCTATTTATATATTATGGTTTATCCTTATAATAATAGGTGTTCTAATGGTTAACACCAAGTCGCGGAAGTACAGCAATATATTTTCAAATAAAATATTTTCAAGAAAAAATAATATTTAACAACAATTACTTGTTAATTAGTTTTTTTTTATACTTTTGCACCTCCAAATTTCTAAGGAAATTAAACTAAAGAATATTAATCATGTATGTAGTTGTTGATATAGCCGGACAGCAGTTCAAAGTTGAACAGGGACAAGAAGTTTTTGTAAACAGGCTTGAAGGTGAAGAAGGTGAGAAAGTTAAATTTGAGAAAGTGCTTTTAGTTGATGATAATGGTGCTGTAAAAATTGGCACACCTATAGTAGAAGGTGCAGCTATAGACGCACAAATTGTTTCACATCTGAGAGGCGACAAAGTAGTTGTTTTCAAGAAGAAAAGAAGAAAAGGCTATCAAAAATCAAATGGCTTCCGCCAGGATTTAAGTAAAGTACTAATAGAAAAAATTACTGTTTAACCTGTCTGCTAAAGCAGGCTATAAATATTAAGATATGGCACATAAAAAAGGAATGGGTAGCTCCCATAACGGACGCGAATCAGCAAGTAAAAGATTAGGTGTTAAAATTTATGGCGGACAAGGTGCAATTGCCGGTAATATAATTATTCGCCAAAGAGGAACTGTTCACAACGCGGGCTTAAACGTTGGAATGGGAAAAGATCATACACTTTTTGCTCTTACTGACGGGATTGTAGAATTCCAAAAAAAGAAAAATAATAAATCATACGTAAGTGTGGTTCCATCGGTAGAAGAAAGTAATTAAAGATAACTGAACCAAGAATTACTTTTTAAGAAATAATAAACCCGGCTCGTGTAATACTGGCCGGGTTTTTAATTATAACTAACTTTGCACAAAAAAATAGTATCAAATGCTCCAGCTTAATTATATAAGAGAAAATAAAGATAAGGTTGTTAACCTGTTGACAATTAAAAATTTCGATGCATCAAATATTGTTAATGAGATTATTGAACTTGATGATCTTAGAAAAGCAACACAAAAAGAACTCGATGATACTTTGGCGGCAAGTAATAAACTGGCAAAAGAAATAGGAAGTCTTTACAAATCAGGACAACGCGATAAAGCAGATGAGGCTAAAACAGAATCGAGTAAATTAAAGTTAGCTGCTAAGGAGCTTGAGCAAAAATTTACTGAAGTTGTTACCAGTTTAAACAACAAGTTAATTGAATTACCCAACGTTCCACATCCAAGTGTTCCAAAAGGAAACTCTGATGCTGATAACGAGTTAATTTATGAAGAGGGTTCAATTCCTGAACTTCCTGAAAATGCGATTCCTCATTGGGAATTGGCTTCAAAATATAATATTATCGATTTCGAGTTGGGCAACAAAGTTACTGGTGCGGGGTTTCCCTTTTATATAGGCAAAGGAGCACGTTTGCAAAGGGCATTGATTAACTTTTTTTTAGATGAAGCTTTAGATCAGGATTATATCGAGTATCAACCACCATTGCTTATTAACGCTGATTCGGGATATGGAACAGGCCAATTACCTGATAAAGAAGGCCAAATGTATTATGTTGGCATCGACAATCTATATTTAATACCTACTGCTGAAGTACCCATCACAAATATTTACCGAAATGTTATTCTAAAAGAATCTGATTTCCCCATAAAGAATGTAGCATATTCAAACTGCTTCCGTCGTGAAGCCGGATCATATGGCAAAGATGTTAGAGGACTAAATAGACTTCATCAATTCGACAAAGTTGAAATCGTACAAATCCAGCATCCGGATAAGTCATATGAAACCCTTGAAGCCATGAAGGATCAAATAGCTTCACTACTCAGAAAGCTAGAACTACCGTTTAGAATTGTACGTTTGTGTGGAGGCGATTTAAGTTTTACATCAGCATTAACCTATGATTTTGAAGTTTATTCGGCAGCACAACATATGTGGCTAGAGGTAAGCTCGGTTTCTAATTTCGAAAACTTTCAGGCAAACCGTATGAAACTCCGATTTAAGGACAAAGAGGGTAAGTCGATACTTGCTCACACACTTAACGGCAGCGCCTTAGCACTACCCAGAATTGTAGCAGCATTACTCGAAAATAATCAAACCGACGAAGGCATTGTGATACCTGAAGCTTTGAGAAGTTATACTAAGTTTGATTTAATTAATTAAAAATGAAATTAAAAGCAAGTATACTATCTTTAATTATTTTGTCTCTCTTTTCGTGTAATAATATCAATAATGAATATTATATTTCACAAATCGACAGCATTAACATCCAACTAAATGAAGCAGTAGTTGGCTATTCGAATGTTGATAGTATTACAATTGCCAACATTAGGAAAAGAGTAAAAACTAATTGTAAAAGAGTTCGTAGTCTGGAAGATACTGTTATAAACAAACTTTTTATTCAATATAGCCAAATCGATAAATCGATGAAGCAAATATTAAGGATGGACTATCAAATAAAGAAAAATATTAAAATATCACAAACTCAAATTAGTGACCTTCTTCATGATGTTAACCATAATATTATTGACACTATAGTGCTAAAGGAATACATAAAAGAAGAGAGAAAAATCGTTATAACAATTGCTGAAAGGATGAAATACAATCAACAGAGAATTATGGCAGAAACTAATAGGTTTGATTCTCTTAATCCATTAATTGAGCAATACTTTAACAAGACAAATTGAAATTAAATCTAAAATATCTCTTTCTGATATTCCTATTTCCAGGGATGTTAACCTTCAATAATGCATCATCACAAAACACACAAACTATTAATCCTGTTCTTACCAGGCAGCAACAAAACCAACCTGAACCAACGGAAAGTTTAGCAATCAAATTTTATCGTGAGAAAGAGTTCAAAAAAGCAGCGGAACTTTTTCAACAGCTTTACAAAGAAAAACCAAATAATTATTACTACAGTTATTATTTCAATTGCCTAACTACACTGCAGGATTACAAAGAGGCGGAACGTGTGGTAAAACAACACCGTAGATTAAACCCAAATAATTACCGCTATTTAATCGACGAAGCATGGGTAGTAGGATTGTCAGGAAATAAAAATAAATCAAATCGGATTCTTATTAAGCTAATCGAAAACCTACCTACTCAACGCAATCAAATACTGCAAATCACAAGTAGTTTACAGGCTAAAGGTTACCCTGAACTGGCAATTAAAGTTTTTGAAAAAGCAAGTATGATGAATGGCGAAAGTAATGCCTATAGCTTTGAAATTGCTGATGCATATTTGTATAGTGGCGAATACAGTGAGATGTTTGACAGCTACTTAAGTCATTTGGTATTGATGCCAACCGACCTTCAACGCATAAAAAGCAAGTTGCAATATGTAATGAGGATGGATGTAAATAGCAACCTGTCGGAAATGCTGAAAAGTAGTTTACTTCAAAGCTCACAAAAAAATCCTGAAAATATTCAATTAGCCGAAATGCTCATGTGGTATTCGCTGCAAACTAAAGATTTTGAGATGGCCTATCGTCAGGCAAGAGCCAATGATCTGAGATTTGGTAATAGCGAAGGAGACATGCTTGAACTTGCCAATATTGCATTTTCAAACTATGATTATAATACAAGTGCTAAGGCTTATAAATACATAGCAGATAAAAAGGGTGATTCCCCATATTATATTGATAGTTATGTTGGATATTTTCTTTCAACAAACAAACAGGTTGAAGAAAATCCTGATAGCAGTATTGATGACTATGAAGAACTGGAGAAAATGGGTATTGAAGCAATTAATATGTTGGGCATAAATAACTTCACTACCGATATTGTATTACAACTTGCGCATATAACTGCATTCAGACTGGCAAAACATAAAGAGGCTATTGAAATGATTGAAGTAGCTCTTGCAAATCCCAATATCGATAAAGTTAAAGAAGCCAATCTAAAACTTAAGCTTGCGGATATTCTTTTGGCAGATAACCAGATATGGGATGCCACATTGCTTTATTCGCAGGTTGAATCGGACATGAAAAATGAGCCCATCGGCCATGAAGCAAAACTTAAGAATGCAAAAGTATTTTATTATGTTGGTGAATTTGACTGGGCAGCAACGAGGTTAGATATTCTAAAATCCGCAACTTCCAAATTAATATCAAATGATGCCATCGAGCTTTCTATGTTTATTAATGATATGCGTGAAGAAGATACTATTGGCTTTGTGCTTCGCAAATTTGCCGGTGCTGAGCTTTATACCCTTCAAGGCAAATACGACTCAGCAATGCGACTTCTAAACAAAGTTGAAGAAGATCCTGTGGGTATCTATAGTATTGAGTACGCTCTTTATAACAAAGCACAAATTTATTTTGAGCTAAAAGAAATGGCGAAAGCCGACTCGGTTTACAATAAGCTTATAACATATTATCCAACAAGTATAAAAGCAGATAATGCTTTATACAAGCGAGCAGAATTGCTGCGTATTTATTTAGATGATATAGAAGAGGCCAAACAACTATATTTGATCCTGATGACTGATTATCCCGAAAGTATTTATTCAGGAAAAGCCCGAAAACAATACAGACTTTTGGAAAGTAAGAGCACTAACGAAATTGATTTTCTTAATAACTAATGGTACGACCAAAAAAACATCTGGGGCAACATTTTTTAACCGATAATAATATTGCTCAAAAAATTGTTGATTGCCTCGATCCAAGTTATTCTGATGTTTGCGAAATTGGTCCGGGAACGGGAGTCCTAACCTTGCCACTATTAAGAAAACCACATATAAAAAATCTTAAAGCAATCGAGATTGATATAGATTCGATTAAACATCTAAATGAAAATTTACATGATGACAGGCTTACAATTATTGAGGCAGACTTTTTAAGATTAAATATTGACATTATTTTCACTACCCCATTCGCAATAATTGGAAATTTCCCTTATAACATAGGCAGTCAGATATTTTTTAAGGTACTTGAAAACAGGAATCGCATCCCTCAGGTTGTTGGCATGATACAAAAGGAAGTCGCCGAACGCATAGCTGCTCCCCATGGAAACCGAACCTATGGAATAATGAGTGTATTGTTACAAAGCTGGTATGATATTGAATATTGTTTTACTGTTAATGAAAATGTATTTAATCCACCGCCACGAGTAAAATCAGCTGTTATCCGCCTTACAAGAAATAAAACTGAAGAGCTTGATTGCGATGAAAAATTATTTTTCAGCGTTGTTAAAACGGGGTTTAACCAACGGCGTAAAACATTGCGAAACGCGTTAAGGCCCATACTGCCAAACATAGTACAAGCTGATCATTTTTTCTTTTCACAACGTGCCGAGCAACTTTCTCCTGCTCAATTTGTAGAGCTAACTCAGGTTGTTGAAAGAATCCTTTCCGAATAAAATAAAAAGACGACAATTAGATTTTAATCTTTATTAAACCTATATCATTTTTCTTAATTTTGCCTTCATGAAAGGTAAATTCAGTATTCTTACAAAGCCTGAAACACACCGCATACTATATATTCTACTATTAATAGCCACTCCGTTTTTACTACTTCAAAACTACCTTCAGTCGGTGATAGGTGAATTATCAAATCTAACATATGCTGTTGGCAATTTTGACATTCCTGTTACAGTAACAATTGCTATTATTGGAGTAGTTGTTATTCTTTCTTTTTCTTTTCACAAACTCAACCGCATTAGATTAATTAGCTGGTTTGTGGTTCTACTACTGTTTTGGATAGGCCAAAAATCGACCGACTATTATTTCAATCACAAGTTTTATGAATTACAATATAATTGGCATTATTTTGCATATGCAATTTTTGCTTATTTGAATTACAGAGCTTTATCATTAAAAAACGCACCATCACAAAAAATTATACTGCTAACATTTATATCGGCTTTGGCAGCTTCTACATTGGATGAATTTTTACAAATGCCGCTTTCGAATCGCATATTTGACGTGGGTGATATCTCAAAGGATTTATGGGGAACAATGATTGGATTATTCATTATATATTTCATCCTTGAAAATGGAAGTATTTTAATTAATGGATGGAAAATCAGGCAATCCAAACTTAAAGACTATTTCAAAAACCCATTATCATTATTGATACTTCTTTTTATCCTTGCATATATTTTCATGGTGATTGCATCTTTACTCACCGAAACCACATTCATTTTATCCACTATTCTTATTACAATATTAATTTTTGGGGTAGTTTTACTAACCATCCACTTAACTCAATACAAATTATCACGAAATATCATAATTGTAATTATATCAGTAGTATTTGTTACTCAAGGGTATTACATAAATAAATATTTTAATGATAATATTGTAAGTACAAGTAATAATATTCTGATTTACAAAGGAATCCCTATTATATATTTTGATGTATTAATTTATCCCGATGGCCTGTTAAGGTTAGTTGATAAGAAAAAAGTATTCAACCAAAGAGACCAGGAAACAATTTTCGATGTATGTGATAATATTATAGTTTTTGGAACCGGGGGTGATGGAACAGGAGGTAAGGGTTTCCCCCTGATAGATGAAACACAATTTGTTTTTAACGAAACAAATAATCAGGGGATTCAGATTATTCTTCAAAAAAACAATGACGCGTGTGATACTTATAATCGGCTGAAAGCCGAAGGCAAGAAACCTGCATTAATTTATCACAATAACTAAACAGTCATGAAAATAAATACTGTAATAACATATTTCATTTTTTCTGTTTGGGGAATATTATTGGTAATGGGCGCATTAACTATAATTGGTCCTGATTGGTTAGTAGAGTTATCACATCCTGGTAAAAATGTTGAGGCTATCAGTATAAAAAACGCCGGGGATACATATCTAAAATCAAATAAATATAATGAAGCAATACAGCAATATACTAAGGCATTAAAAATTGTTCCGGATTTGAAAAGTGCCATTGCTAACCTTGGTGTCGCGTATCAAAAAACCGGAAATTACAACAAAGCAATTATATCATTTAATTATTTGCTAACACTAAACCCAGAATTTCCAGGTGTTGTTTACTATAATCTTGGTGAAATTTTTGAAAAAATGGAGCAACCCGAAAAAGCTCTTGAAAGCTATTTATTAGCTGCAGATACCTCAGCTTTTCCAGAAAAATCCTATCAGAAAGCAGGACATATTTATATGGGGCAAAGGGAATGGAATAATGCTATAATAAATTTCAAACTGGCAATTGATAATCGCCAAACAATTGAAAATTCGTACAAAGGCATGTTGCTGACTTATCAAAAAGCTTATTCCGATACTACTGATACATATCAAGAAATAAGTAATATTCTTACGACAAAAAGCTATTTATCTCATTTAAATGAATACGATGAAAAGATTTTTAACAAACAACTAAACCAGGAAGTAAACCTGGCAAAGACTTATAATAACATTGGATATTGTTTAGCCATGCAGGAAAAATATAAGGAAGCTCAAGAATACCTGAATATTGCTTTACAAATTTATCCTTCATACACTGAAGCAAAAAATAATCTTAAAGTTGTTGATAACAAGCTAGTTGAATAGTATACATCTCATTTTTTAAACTCAATTATCAGGGTTTTCTAATATTTACAACAACCCGTTAGTTGCCACTAAAATCCAGCATATATACCGAAATTAACCATCCCGGCATATCCATAACCCATTTCAACAAAACCACCAATTTGCTTGCCAAATGTAATTCCGAAAGCAATAACCTCATATGCGAAATACAACCGCTGTTCCGATTTATTCAATAGATCATCGTATTCCGGATTGGAGACTTTGTCAAACTTTAAATTATATTGAGATACTCCAGCTGAAATTCCGGCATAAAGTTTAATAAATTCTTTATCAACGTAAATGAAATTCAGGTCAGCCATTCCTGTAATATATGAGATGTTCCAATCTGCACTGAAGTTATGACCTCCATTGAAAGCTAAAGTACCATCATGTTTATATCTAACATATGATCCTCTAATCCCTAATGCAATATTTGGGTTTATCAAATACTTATACCTGAGTTCAAGGACTGGAATATTTTGTGTAGAATTAACGCTACCCACCCATATTTCATCATTGGGATATAGGTTTTTAAATTCCTCCTTTATGAAGGTATCCCCAAAGTCGCGGAAACCTTGTCTTGTTAATACGCCTGATCCAAAACTGACATAATTATTCCACTGCGGTTCATCACCCGAAACTTTAGCTGAACTCTCTTGTGCATTTGCTGAAATTGCTATGGCAATTAGCAATAATAAAACTGTAAACTTTTTCATGATATTTTTGATTTAAAGTTAATATTGATAAAATATGAATTTTATAACTTTTTGTTTAGGCTACAACTAAGTAAATATCAGTAAAGATATTAATAAATATATTAATGGCAAAACAACTAAACTATACATTATTGAAAACCCATAATCTATTATCTGCTTCCGAATGAAATTCCAATTATAGTTATTCGTGATAAAAGGAGGTTGTTTATTGTACATTTTTCTTATTTTCACATCGTCAAAATAGCTATGATGAGGCTTATAATTTCACTTTTTATTTTCAGTATATTTTCAGTAATCAGTTTAGTTGTTCATTCTCAAAATTTAGTTGTTCTAAATAATGAGAATATTGAGTTAACACTTCCACATATTGTAGTACAAAATGTTAGTCAGGATATTTTCATATTAATATTAAATAAAGAAATCGCCGACAGCCTTAACTACAAACACCTAGATGTACTGATATCCGGTAAAAAAATATCCACACAAATAAAAGATGGGTTAATAACACTTCCTTATTCATTTGAAAAAAAAGAAATCCTAACAATTAGCATTGGAAATTTCACACATTCAGAACCGGTTAACCCTATTCCATTATGGATGTCTATCTTGCCTCCGTTAATTGCAATATTTATAGCACTTATAATACGTGAAGTTTACACTGCTCTTTTTATGGGCATTTGGGTTGGAACAGCAATTATTTACTATTATAAAGGTTCGATAATTATTGTAGCTGTTTTTAAAGGATTCCTTGCAATACTAGATACTTACATTATTCAATCGCTAAACAACAGCGGACATTTGGCTATCATTCTTTTTTCGATGATTATTGCAGCAACAGTAAGTTTAATCTCGAAAAACGGCGGGATGAAAGGAGTTGTAAACCGCTTGTCAAAATATGCCACAAGTCCACGATCCGGCTCATTTATCACCTGGCTTATGGGGATAATAATTTTTTTCGATGATTATGCAAACACGCTTGTTGTTGGAAATACCATGCGTCCACTTGCCGACAAATTACGAATATCACGTGAGAAACTTTCTTATATCATCGATTCTACTGCAGCTCCTGTTGCTTCTGTAGCATTTGTAACAACATGGATTGGAGCCGAGTTATCATACATACAGGATGGTATTAATACCCTAAATCTCAACGAATCTGCTTATGGTGTGTTCTTTAACTCACTTGCATATTCATATTATCCTTTTTTTACATTGGGTTTTATTCTAATACTAATTTGGAAAAAAGTTGATTTTGGGCCGATGTTAAAGGCCGAAAGAAATGCTCGCCAATACGGATCTTCGTCTTCCCATAATATTTCCATCGACTCTGATATTGCTGATGATATGTTGGAGGAGCTATCTGCTAAAGAGGGAATTACACCCCGCAGTTTTAACGCCGTAATTCCGGTATTAGTTATTATTTTTGGAACTCTATCCGGGTTACTCTACACTGGCTGGAACCAGGAAGTTTGGAACAACAATACATTGGGTTTCTTCGAAAAGCTTTCAGAAACTATTGGAAGTGCCGATTCATATATTGCACTATTATGGGCATCGTTGGGGAGTTTATTTACAGCAATTACACTAACATTATCCCAACGACTGTTATCACTTAAAGATTCGGTTGAAAGTATCATTAAGGGGTTTAAAACCATGCTCCCAGCAATAATGATACTAACACTAGCTTGGTCGGTTGCATTGATTACTGAACATATGCATACTGCAAACTTCATTTCGGGTTTGTTAACAGAGGCTTCTGTATCTCCATATTTACTGCCGGTAATCACATTTATAATTTCTGCACTTGTTTCATTTTCTACAGGTAGTTCCTGGGGAACCATGGCAATACTTTATCCTCTGATATTACCCTCAGGATGGTTGTTGGCAGAAAACGCAGGCCTCGATTATGAAACAATACTTTCAATCTTTCACAATATTGCAGCGGCAGTGCTAACAGGGTCAGTACTTGGTGATCATTGCTCTCCTATATCTGACACAACAATATTAAGCTCACTGGCAACCTCATGTCCTCATATTGAGCATGTTCGAACTCAGCTACCATATGCATTAACAACTGGTGCTGTGGCAATAGTATTAGGAACTTTACCTGCTTCCTTTGGCATCTCACCTTGGATACTTTTCCCCCTTGGTTTTGTTGGTTTATATTTGGTTATTCACTTCATAGGTAAACCTGCCGATAAGTTGAAAAGTGAATATGAAAAGTAGAGAGTCTGAAGTTTTGAACAATATTACTTTTTTATAATTTTTGAAGCAACTAATTTTAACAATTTTACGTCATTAACAAGATGAAGAGTTTGAAACCTACATTTGTTACTGCTATAGTTTGCAATAAATGATTATGAATTGGATAAAAACAATAATTACAATTCTATTATTATGGCTGGCTTCTATCGTTAACTGTCAGAATTGTGAAACACTTTTTGATTTAAGTACCTGGACTAAACAAGGAACACCTCTTGCATATTGGAAAATCATAAGCCCAACTCAAGTAATTGATACTACATGGCTTTTCCCAGCCACATTTTTCGTTAGTCCTAACGAGATGATAAATGTAAAGATAAGGGGAACAGTGATGGTAACTAAAGATACTGATGATGATTTCATAGGATTAGTGTTTGGATATAAAACACCAACTCAATTGGATGAAAATAACACATATAACTTTTACTTATTCGATTGGAAATCTGATAAAGATGGCTCAAGTACTTCAAATTCACATGCGGGTTTTCGACTTTCATATTACAACGGTTATTTTACCAGAGACGATCAACACAAGTATTTTGAAGGAGCTGTACACAATCCCCCATTAAGAAGTCTACTTAAAACAAAATATGGTTATGATCTGAGATGGGAACCAACTATTGAATATGAACTTGAATTACTCTATACATCAAACACAATTCAGGTTTCAGTTGACAGCACATTAATTTTTGAGTTGGAAGGTAGTTTCAGTACAGGAAAGTTTGGGTTCTATTGTATGTCGCAGGCTTATGTTACTTTCAAAGACTTCACTTACCAACAATCCATCAATTTTTATCCTTCGCAAGAATCAGCCTGTATAAATCAAAATATACTTTTCTATCCATACGATCAATATTCTGGTAACCTGCCAAATTTTATTAATACCATATCTTGGGATTTTGGCGATGGAACAACAAGCACCGAAACAATTCCATCACATTCATATGATATAAGTGGTACTTATGATGTCAAATTATTCGTACTAAAAGATGATGGTTGTGAAGATACAATAATAAAAAATGTGACTATTTATGCGGATCCAATTGTTGATCTTGGAAATGATATTGAAATGCCAGCTTGTTCAACACTTATTCTGGAAGCTGCAAATCCCGGATCATCATATTTATGGTCAACAGGTGAAACAACGGAGACTATCGAGTTGATAAATGTTCCAAAGGACACAGCAGTATGGGTGGTGGTTAGCAAATATGGATGTACAGGTAGTGACACAGTGCTAATAAAGGTTGAAGAGATTCAATACCAGCTATATTTTCCCAATGCATTTACTCCTAACAACGATGGAAAAAATGACCTATTTGCACCCGTTGGTCGTACCGATAATGTTGCCATATATCAACTTGTAATTTATAACAGATGGGGGCAACAAGTATTTGAATCATCAAACCCTGATGTTGGTTGGGATGGCAAATACAATGGCAATTTGTCAACAATTGGCACATATATTTATAAAGTTTCCTACCGCATAGAAAACTGTAGTGGAAAAGAAGATTATTCCAAGTTAACAACCCTAACCCTTATTAACTGACTTTTTTTGGATTATTGGTTATTGGAGAATTGGTCACTGGATAATTGGTCATTGGTGGTCATTGGTGGTCATTGGTGGTCATTGTTCCAACCTTCCATTCTTCCAGCACTCCAACACTCCATCCTTCCAAGCATCCATCCTTCCATTCTTCCAATACTCCATTCCCCAAAATCAATACTCCTTATGCTCCGATCTTCTTATAATCTCTTCCTGTAACTCGTCACCTAAATCATTAAAATAATCACTATAGCCGGCAACCCTTACAATTAAATCTTTATGATTTTCCGGATGTTTCTGTGCTTCGCGTAATTGCTTGGCAGTAACAACATTAAACTGGATATGATGACCATCCATTCTAAAATAAGCCCGAATCAACGACACCAGCGAATCTAAGCCTTTTTCATCTTCCAATAATGCAGGGGTGAACTTTTGGTTAAGTAGTGTTCCTCCTGTTTTAAGATGATCTATTTTTGATGCTGACTTGATAACTGCAGAAGGCCCTTTTCTGTCAGCACCCTGAAATGGGGATATGCCCTCTGATAAGGGTTTATGTGCTAATCTGCCATCAGGAGTAGCTCCTGTTACACTGCCGAAATACACGTGAGAAGTGGTGGGCAACATGTTTATGCGAAAATGTCCTCCTTTTGTATTTGGCCTACCATCAACAGCATCAAGAAAAATATTGAATATTGAGGTGGCCTGTTCATCTGCATAATCATTATCATTACCATATTTGGGAGTATGGTTAACCAGATTATTTCTTAACTCAATATGATCTTTAAAATTACTAATCGTGGCTTTAAGCAATTCGCCAAAGCTTACATTTTTCTCATCAAATACATTATACTTTATCGATGTTAGAATATCTGTAAGGCTTCCCAGTCCGACGCCTTGTATATAGCTTGTGTTATACCGGGCACCACCATTATTATAATCAGTTCCGCTACTAATACAATCGTCGATTAACAATGACAAAAATGGAACAGGAAGATTCTCTGCAAAAATCCTATCGATAATATTTGTGCCTTTTACTTTTATATCAACAAAGTACTTAACCTGTTTGGCCATTGCATCCAATATCTGATCAAAAGAATCAAATTTGGACATGTCACCAGTGCTTAATCCTACCTTTTTCCCTGTTAACGGATCGACACCATTGTGCATTGCCAGCTCGAAAATTTTAACAAGATTGAAATAACCGGTAAGGATATAACTTTCGGTTCCAAAAGCACCAGTTTCTACACACCCACTTGCTCCACCATTTCGTGCATCTTCGAGACTTTTCCCCTGATATAGCAATTGTTGAATTATGGCATCAGTATTAAATATAGATGGTTGCCCGAATCCTGTTTTCACAATTCGTGCGGTTCGCTTAAGAAACCTGTTGGGGCTTTTTTTGCTTACCTGTACCATCGAACTTGGCTGAAGAAGACGCATTTCCTCAATCACGTCAAGGATAATATATGTTAATTCATTTACTGCATCACTACCATCAGCTTTAACACCTCCCAGATTGATTAGTGAGAAATCGGTGTAAGTGCTGCTTTCTTTGGCAGTCACACCTATTTTTGGAGGTGCAGGATGATTATTAAACTTCACCCAAAACGATTCAAGCAACTCAATTGCCCCCTCAATGGTTAGTGTACCTTCATCAATTTCTTTGCAATAAAATGGATACAAATGCTGATCCAACCGGCCAGGATTGAAGCTATCCCATGGATTTACTTCGGTGATTACTCCAATGTGAATAAACCAATAATGTTGCAATGCTTCATGAAAAGTTTGTGGTGCATTGGCCGGAACATTCCTGCAAATTGAAGCCATCTTCATCAGTTCAATTTTCCGGTCTTCATCTGTTTCAGATTGTGCAAGCAACTCCAGTTCACCGGCATTACGATAGGCAAAATTTATTATAGCATTGGCACTAACTTCCATTGCCTTAAGTTCTTCCCTTTTATTATATGCATCTTCATCATTAAAAAAATCAAGATTTGAAATCCCAATTCGGATTTGTTGAATGAGCTCCATGAATCCTGTTTTAAACATTTTTGGGCCAAGCACAGTATGTCCCGGGGCGCGTTGTTCCTGAAACTCTGTAAAAACACCGGCTTCATACGCATCAATCCAATTGCGGTCTAAATTGTTGAATATCTTTTCACGGTTTGTTTTACCAGTCCAGAAGGGTATCACAATATCTTTATATGCTTTCCGTACTTCATCACTTGATTTAAACCACACTTTGGGTCGGGAATGGAGTATTTCCAGATCTTCAAGCGAATGTAGATTAATTTCGGGATATGTGGGTACAGATTTTGGTTTAGGCCCGCGTTCGCCTACAATCAGTTCATCATCAACAATGCAAATTGATTTATTATTTAGGATATGGTCAAAGGCCAGTGCTCTTCTCATGGGAACACTCACCTGCTGACAAAGGTCACTCTTGTAAAATTCCGTGACAAGTAAAGCTCTTTCGGCAGATATTTGTGGTATGGCGCTTTGGCTTTTTTCTCTTAACCTTGTTATTCTTTCGTTCATCTTAATGATTTTTTAATACAGAAATTAACCTCCAACGGAAGTTGCAAAACCAGCATTTGTGAACATGCTTTTAATTTGAAATATGTAATCGCTATCGGGCTCACTAATGCCATTCATTTTATACTCTATACCATATCGATTGTATTTCTGGCTACCAATTTTGTGATATGGCAATAAGGAAATGGGATGATCATTTTTCAGTTTAGATAAAAATTCCATCAATCTCAGGAAGTCACTTTCATCATCATTTATTCCCGGAATTAGTGGAAAACGAATCCATACATCCTTTTTCATTTCATCCAGCATTTTTAAATTATTGAGAATTTGCTTATTACTAACCCCTGTATACTTAATATGCTGTGCATCATCAATATGCTTTAAATCGTATAGAAAAAGGTCTGTATATGACGCGATGTTTGAAAGTATATCTGAACTCAGGTTTCCGGTTGTATCAACACAAGTATGTATTTCCAATTTCCTACACTCCTTTAATAATTCCAGTGCAAATTCATGTTGCTGCAACGGCTCGCCACCAGATAAAGTTACTCCCCCACCCGACTCTTCAAAGAAAACAATATCCTTGTTTATTTCCGTCATTACTCCATCAATGGAATAGCGCATACCAATGGTTTCTTTATCAGACAGTTTAAATCCATCCATGGTTTCTTCCCTATCCACTAGCTTAATGTCAGAACTTCTGCTCTCAGGATTATGACACCACCAACACGACAACGGACATCCTTTGAAGAATATAGTTTGACGAATTCCCGGGCCATCATGTATGGCGAAATGTACTATGTCGAATATTGTTCCGAACATGTAGAAAAAGTTATTTGTTAATTGTTATACGTTAAGGATTGACTAACACTAGGTCAGTAAGTATAACAGATCAGAAAATCCAGCACTCGAACAGGCAACTGTTGAGTTCATGTGAAATTTGATTGAGGATAAAATGGTTTATCATAGCAACAAAGATATGATGCAAAAATAATAATTATGCGGTAATTTAACAAGTATAAAAAATCAGACAGTGGGGATCAGACCCGCCGGGTTTTTTTCAACCCGTTGGGTCAGATTGTAGGATTGGGATTTAACAAGAATAAAAAAAAGTCCTGATCAGCTATTTTCGAGCCAATCTTTGAATGATTTCACTTTTTCACGGCTAACTATAAGCTCTTCTTTGCCAGAATTTGCAATATTTACTTTCAAACGTGAATTCGAGTAAGCATATATATCTTTTATAAAATTAATATTAACAATGTGTTTCCGGCTTATTTTAAAGAATTGTTTTGGATTTAATAATGGGTAAATTAACTCCAAAGCATTGTCTAACAGCATATCCCGATTATTGATTGTTTTAGCAAAGGTTCCTTTATTGTAACTATAAAAAAAGCTTACATCCTCGGTTTTAAGTATTTCAATTTTATTACCAATCCGTACTGAAAACCTTTCCTTGAAATTACCTGCCAGCAACTGCTTCATTTCATCAATTATTGAAGTGGAAATAGGTTTATCATTTTTATTCCAGATATTTTCAAATTTGGTCAGTGCATTTTTTAGCTCAACATCTGAAATCGGTTTTAACAAATAATCGATACTATTATATTTAAAAGCCCTTATTGCATAATCGTTGTAAGCTGTTGTAAAGATAACCGGAAATGCAACCTCAGTACTTTCAAATATGGTTAAACTAATACCATCTTCAATTTGGATATCGAAGAAACCAAGGTCAATTTCATTCTCATTTATTAGCTTAACTGCTTCTTCTATGGATTTTGCAATGCCAACAATTTCATAATCTACTATAAGCTCTTTAAGAAGTATCTGTAACCGACTAACAGCAAGCATTTCATCTTCAACAATCAGTATTCTCATAATCGTAATTTCTAATCTGTAAAAATCAATGGTAATTTCACCGTAAAATAATTCTGAGTATCCTCGATTATACACTCATCATCACTTAATACTTCATATCTGTTAAGGATATTCGACAAGCCAACCGAATGCGAAACCTTAATTTCCTTGCCTTTATTTTTGTTATTGCTGACCACAAGATAGTTATCCTCAAAAAATACAGAGATATGTACTTTTTGCCGCTGCGAAACAACATTGTGTTTAAAAACATTTTCAAGAAGCAACTGTAGTGACAAAGGAACCATCATTGGCTTGTCATCGCCTTTATAATCCTGAAATTCAATCGAAAAGCTATCATTAAATCTAATTGATTGCAGATAGGCATATTTTCTTGCAAATTCAAATTCTTCTGATACCGTTACTAAATCTTCATCCTGGGTTTCTAGTACATACCGATAAATATTTGAAAGCTGAGTTGTGAATCTATCTGCACGTTTAGCATCAATATGAATAAGTGTACTTAGGGTATTTAAACTGTTGAATAGAAAATGCGGATTGATTTGTGATTTCAGAATTTCGAATTTAGCCGAATCGGCTTCATGAACAGCTTTTTGCATTTCTTTTTCAGCCATAATAAACTTGTTCATATATACGCTGGAAAGAATTATAAAAAAGATTGTAAGTCCGATAAAAATCGTAATTAATGAAGTAATAACTAAACCTGATTTGGAAAACATAATGTTAAAAGGTATATCATGTACATATCTGTACCACAATATATTTATAGTAAATACATCAATTGTAATGAAAACAAAGACCGAGATCAGCAATATCACGTAAACCTTAATCGGTTTGGTTTGAATATCAAACCTGTTCACAATAAATGAAGAAAGAAGTCCGGTTAAACTAATCGACCCACCGATAATAAATCCATAGATAACATTTAACGAAAATGCAATTACTGTGAAACGGTGGCCGCCACTCATCAAATCGAATGTGAATGTGATTGCTATACTAACTACCAGAATTATTAACAGATTTCTCAGATGGGCGACTTTCATATTATAAGTTTTTACGAATCTATTGAAATTATTTAAACAGGAAAGAATGAGTAATAATTTTTCTGCATTCTTTCCTGTTTTTACAAATTAGTAACTGCATTCCATTAACATTTCTGAATTTGTTCTTTCGCCCCAAACAGGACTCAGGTAATTTCTACTATCCTGTTGTTTAAAAAGCTCCGCTGCCTTTGAAAACAGGGGTAGTGCTTTTTCTTTACCACCACCAAACTGAACAGGACGGTAATAAATATTCTGAGCCAGTAGAAATTCTGCCCTTGGATTCTTACTATTTATCGTTTGAGCCTTTACAAGCAATTCGTTTGCCTTTGCAGAATATGGTTGTCCAAATTGTTGGGGATTAACCATTATCATAGCCTGATAATAAAATGCTTTTAGCACCAACAATTCATCATTTTTAGGCGAAATTTCAATAGCCTTATCTATCTGCGTTAGTGCTTTTTCGAGAATTGCTGTCTTTTCGGATGGTACAACTATCTGCCAACTTCCAAGGATATAGCAATAAGCTGAATAGTAAAGGGGTTCAAATCTTTTTGTGTTCAACGTGGCAATAGAAGCAAAATCATTGCCTAATTCTTCAAGGTTTGTTGATTCATCATAAGCCCTCAATGTAAGTAATTTAGCTTTCATTGAACTCTTAAAATTACCCGTTCCTGCTACAGTTATTAACGACATTAATACTACTGCAATTGTGATCATACTTTTTTTCATCTTTTTAATATTTAATTAGTTATTGATGGCGAAAGTATGTTGGTAGCAAATCAGAAAAAATTATTAATTACCCAACTGTTGTATTGGATGGATGAACTGTAAAAAACAAGACCTCCCTTTAAATATTCTAATTCAGGATAATGTGTCAATATGTAAATCAGCTTGACTGATGACTTATTCTTCAATTATGCTATTCTTTACCTAACAATAATTTTCCCTGAAAACTTAACTGACCCGATTGTTGAAGAATAAATATATAACCCTGATTCTATATTAGAGCAATCCCAATGAAGTACTCCATTATTCAATTGAAATTCACCTAATTTCTGACCAGAAATATTAAAAATATTAACTGTTAAATCGCGGTATTGAGTTAAGTTATTCACTGTAAATGTAACATTTGTGGATGCCGGGTTTGGATATGCAGTCAAAGGACTTTCAATAATCTCAGGTATATCATTTGATATAAATGGTGTCCAGTAGAAATCTGTTTGGGTTTCGAGTGTCCAATCTCCTCCAGAAAACCTGTAATAGATTTCTTCAAATATGTTTTCATGATTATCGTATTGACTAACTGTCAAGTATTCTTTACCCCATTGCTCACTTTGGTTATTCCACAAATCTTGTTGTATTGTATCAAACTTGTTTTCTGCAATATATGAAAAGAAATACCTGTATTGATTCTCCCAGGATCCGTCAGGCATATGCCAGTACTGGTAAACTTGAGTTACTTTATTGTTGTTATATTCAACAAGATAATTGTTAGAATTCACCATTTCCTGTAACCCAATATTATATTCCATCTGTAGGCGATGTATTAATCTTCCGGAAGCATCATAAGTAAAATAACCGATGTAATTATCTCGCCAATTGTTGCTTTCTATGTCCCAGGATTTTAGCTCAACTGTGTCGGGATCACCATTGTTGTTATATGAATATATATACATATAATAGTTACTCCAACTATTAGTTTCTTCATCAAATTGTTTGGTTATTTCCTCAGCGCAACCACCTGACTCATCGTAATAGAATATTGTTTTTCTAAATTTATCCCAGGAATTTATTTCTGAATTATAATTGTACCTAAACATTGTGTCTGCTCTGCCATTACTGTTATCATACATTTCACGAAAGCCGTAGTAATATTGTTGAATTCCATTGGAAAATTTCTTATCAAATTCTTCTTTAAGCAACTCGGGTGCTTCATATTCTATATATTTATTATCTATCCAGGTTTGAGCAACACTATTCCATACATTTGAGTAGTGCTGTTTAATATTAACCCCATCAAAGTAAGTAATGGAATCATATTCCGTATTCAGGAAGAATGGTTCCATAAACTCAGGTACTTTATTTAAAGCAACCAGTACGTTTCCGAAATCATTTCTTTTGAGGACTTCATACTTACGTTCAAGCATTAATTCATTGCTTCCACCCGGAATTCCATAGAGCAAGCTACTATCTAATACCCAAAGCGTATCTCCGAAAACATGGTTTTGTCGGTTTAAAGTATTTAATGAATCTACCTGCCGTTTATATTGTTCTTTGCTTTGGCTAAAGGTAATGATAGGGATTATCGCCAGGATAATAAGGATAAGAAAATGTTTCATATATATTGTATTAAAATTATAATTATCTAAAGTAGTTGATTTTGATGATCTGATATTTGGGTTTCATTTTTCATATTATTTGATCTGTTTTGCAATTTGTGTTTTCAGCTACTTGACTATTTGTTTTATGGCATTTTTAATTGTGTTTGCATACGCATTACAAATGCGGACGAGAGGGTAGTAACTTGTCCTATAAATATACTATCCAAGTGAGTATATTTGTTCAAAATAAATTATTCTGCACACCAATGCTTTACATTCATGTTTTCATTTAATTCAATTATCGTTGTTTTAATTATATCATCTACTAGAAAAAGATCTAACCTAACATAAATTGAAGATTTTATTTTTATGTGGTTATTGACTGATAAAACTCCTTTCTTCTTCTTGAAACATTTCAATTCTTCTATTATTAGTCTTAATTTATTATTAACAAGATTCTTGGGTTGTGAAAAGCTGTGATTAGTATCTAAAATGCTTTCAATTGTAGATAGTTTCTGTGAGTTTATTAACTGAATTGTATCCCAATTTGTAAAAAGAGTATCAAAACAACTACTACCAAATGTTGTAATAATAGAGTCTGTCTTTCCTTCAAAATAAATATTTTTTATTTGGGGATACTTATTTTGCCATATAACATCCACAAAAAAATTCAATGCAATTTGTTCAGGACTATCAGTGTTTTGATCAAAAGAAACATTCGCAAAACATAAAAATGTCAATACTAATAATAAACTTTTCATTTTGAATTACATTTGTTTACATCCATTATTTTTCTAATATGATGCGCCATGCCCTTGTTATTACCTGAAGGTGAAAACATTATGCTTTTGGATAGTAGATCATTAACAGGAGTTCTACCCCCAATCATATTCAAAACAGGTTTACCTTTACTATCTATTACATATTCTTCATAAAGATACCCTGCTATGTGTCCATATTCATGTGCATAGCTACCAGAAGGGCTATTCATATAAAAAAATCCAGAAACATTGAAGTCCTGAGCTTTACCATTTGTAAGATCTCTCATATACTGAAGCCCTTGATTTCTACCTATAATGTTTCCATTTTCGTCTTTTATAATAACTTTACTCTGTCCTCCGCCACTTAAAAGCTCAATTTGATCATACGATTTTTCTGTACCACCTTCTGAAGATGTTTTAGTTATTAAATCAACTTCAACCTCTTTTCCATCAACTTCAATACCGTCCCACCCAGATTTTATATCCTCTTTTACAGCATCAATTTTCTTTTGAGCATTCTTTTTTAATGTTCCATCTTTTTTGTATAACGCATTTCCAGTGAATTCAATAGTAGTATGTACTGTAATACTCTCGTTAGTTGTTGTAACCCATGTACTATCACCATTTATATCTATATTTGAAATTGGATTATTTGATCCATAATGGTATGGTGAAAAATCTAAATACTTCTCAGCAAAAGCATCATGAGTATGGAATCTACCTATTGCCGGATCATAGAACCGAGCCCCGTAATCATACCACCCCAGACCAAAATCATCCTGAAACTCTTTCCCGTTATATAGGTATTTATTATCTTTTGCTAAATTTGATTGAAAGGATAAAGCATCACCCATACTCATACCAAAAGGGTAGTAACTATTGTCTTGTAATACCTCTCCGGTTTGGCTGAATGAAACACGAGTATTACCAAGATGATCTACAAGGTAATATTCATAACTAAAGCTTCCATCACCATTTGGCACGATACGCCCTTCAGGTGTGAAGATAAAATCAGGCTCATTATCTTTATATACAAAACTGCCAATGTAATCAGTTGTTAACCCATTACCCCTATTGTTAGAAACCACTTTTTGTAATTTTTGTCCATTAGCATTGTATATGTAATCTATATATTTGTTTTCATCATTAAAAAATGGAATATGTTGGGGTAAATTCATATAGTTATATCCAATTTCGTCAACAATTTGTTTGTTAAAATCCTTTTTTAAATTTCCATTCAAGTCATAAAAATACTCATTTGTTGTTAAAAATGAACCATTATCAGTAAATCCATTTTCTTGTTGTTCCGATGTTGTACCGTCGTTTACATATTTCAATTGATTTCCTATATAGCCATAGGTTAGATAATCAATTACCCCAAACCTGCCATTTTCTATCTCACCATTACGCGTTAGAGTCTTTATGTTGCCATTTTTGTAATAGGAATAGTTAGTAGAATAGTCGCCGTTACCTGTGAAACTTGATGAAAGCAATCGGTTGGCTCCATCATAACTATAATCATATTGCATTATATCAGTAAAAACAGCAGAATTCCATTTAATAGTGCCAATATTTCCATTATATTGAGCACTATTTGCCGAATTATTATAGTTCAATGTCATAGCAAATAAATCATCATCAGGATTAGCAATGTCATTAATATCAGTTAACCAGCTACGTATGTTGTATTTGTAGTTGACAGTTTGCAAAAATGAGTATTCGGTTTTGTGTATTTGTTTCCTTGTTGGCAGTCCTGTTTCATTGTACTTATTATCATTCAACACAACCCATTCCTGATTATTGATTTTATGTAGAGTTTCGGTTAATTGACCTGCGTGATTGTAAGTAAACTTTTGATAAATTGTATTACTATTTGTATTTATATCTGAATATTCTTTAGTTTCCTCTACTTCTCCTGTGAAATTAATAAGCGATGAAACTATGTTTTTACCTCCCAGGTGGTTATTACTGATTGTTTGTATTGCCCTGTTTAAGCTATCATAATATGTAACCGAAACAAGCCATTCATTTAATACACTCAGCCCATCATGAAGTAGAACTTTGGTTTTTGTTATTGTTGAAAGTCCTTTAATTTTATTTGAATTGCTATTGTTATAAAGGAAATAAAATGGAAGGTCATCAGATATAAAAGCGTAGTCTTCCGGCGTTGTCTCCAATTCCAGAGCTTGATAATTGTCGTAATATGAGGTTGAGTAAATTTCATCAGTACCTGATGTTACCGGGAAAGCAATATTAGAATAACCGTTTCCACTAATATATGATTCAAAAATTCTATTTGTTTCCGTACTGGCAGTTGTTTGCATATCAGATTGAGAAACCAAACTGCTATGATGATACTTGCCAGAAATAATTGGACGGTTAAACCTATCATATTTTATATATAACCAATCATTGTTCGTTCTTAATTCACCATCCTGCGTTAAAACTACCTCGTCGCGTCTATTGTACACCATATATACTTCATCAGCACCAGGGAGTTTCTTTATTGCAATTCTACCATATACGTCATATTTGTAATAATAACATAGCTGTTTAATCCAATCTATAGTATTCTCATAGGCTTGAGAGGTTGATCCAGGAGGCACTTTTGAAAATGCTTCAGGCGGGAGAACAAATCTCAGATTATTATATTTATCATACACATACTGAGTAATTAGAGGTTCAACATCAGAATTAACGACCTTTGAAACTAATCGATCTTTATAATCTTTATATTCTATTGTTGTAGAATTATTTTCGTCTTTATAAGTATTCTTAAAAAGAGATTGCTTTGGATAACACCCTTCTTTAACTAATTGATTGCTTTCAGAAACGCTAAACAGGTATACTTCATTGTTTTCAGTATTTGTACCATATGTGAATTCTGTATGGTGATTAGAACTTAGTCTCCAATCGTTTCCTGGGGCACTCTGTTCTTTAACACGATTCAAAGGTGAGTTATCATAAATTTTATCGGTATAAGCATATGCACCATCCACATCACCGTAAAAACTACTATAATATGTTTCTATTTCATTAACAGGAAAAGGTCTGTAACCTCCTGCACCATTTGCCCCATCTTGAGCAATAGCATAGGGTAAGTAATTTATAGTATTACGACCAAAATCATCATATTTAATTGGTACAATTACATCATTTCCATAGGTTGAACCTTTAACAAGTGTTTGTTGTATCTCACGTCCTAAACCATCATAATAGGTGATTCTCTCACTCCAATCATTTTCTAAATCAACAGAATTATGTATCGGTATATTGCTTGTGGAATTATTTTTAATTGGCTCGAAAACTCTGATAAAGTTGAGATTGAAGTCTCCATCTGAAACAGGAACTCCGCCATCCATAGGTAAGTCAGGGTCAATATAGCCAAGAAAATCAGGGTGGCCAGTTGTTTCAAACCCTGGAGCAAATGTGAGTGACACCCTGGCAACTTCAGTAACATTATCAAATAATGGAATAACTCTATTATTCCATCCATCATCACCTTGGGCCAGAGTAAATAATTGAGCAATGGTAAATATAAATATAAGTATATTCTTCTTCATATTGATTAGTTATTTGACTATTTTCCAGCTGGGTTGAAAAAATTATAGTCTATATGTTTTAATATGTTTTCGTTCATGTCACTAACTGTTTCTAATCTGTTATTATCGTCATAGTCGTAGTTTGTCAAAATGCCATTTGGGTCGGTTATAGTGGTCACCCCAATGAGTGGGTCATACGTGAACGATGATATCATAGCATTTGGCATGTTTTGGCGAAGAGTATTAAATAGAGTAATTAACTCATTTGAATTTTTAGACTGAAGTTGCTCATAAGTGATACCAAGTTGAGTAATTACGTCCACAAAAGTTGCATTCTCGATCTTCGCAATGGGTAATGAATAATTATATCCCCACAAATAAGTTATAAAATTGATATTGTAATTAAAATATGGGTTTTCATAATCCCCTAAATGATATTGGGTTAAATTTCCTTTCAAATCATAGTCATCAAATATTACCTTTCTGCCAGTATTATCTCCTTGTGCATAATTTATAGAACGCAGTACAATTAAACCATCATTGTCAGTAAAATAATAAGTCGCTGTTTTAGCAATAGTTGTTAACCCTGCATTCTCAACTATTTTATTGGGTTTGTTTATACGATTTTGGCTTCCAAGTTGCCAATAAGGATAAGTAAATTGTTTTTCATATTCAACACCCTTAGAATCTGTAGATAATATCTTGCTTACTTGTCGTTTTGAATCATAAGTATAAGATTCAATTGTTGTGAGTGAGTCATTCCCGAAATAAAAAGTTGTTAGTGTTGAGTCTAATATAGTTTCTCTACTAAGAATGGGATACAGACCAGCCAAAAATTGTAATTTAGTAATTAGATAGCTACCCTCATCGTCAATCCATCCATCAACATATAAGCCATCTGAAGTAAATCTTACACCATGGAATACATTAGATTTTTCAGAGTGATAGTGGTTAACTATTTCTTTAACCTTGCTCATAGCACTATCATATATTATCATTTTTTTTAAACTTCCATTTATAATGTCAGGAGAAATCGAGGGAAGGTTTATCTCACTACGAGTAGAACTATTTTTTTTATTATGGAAGTATTTTATAATTTTACCATTTTCTTGATTATCAGACAATTTCTCAATAGTTACTTTGGAATACCCTATTCCTGATAGATCAAACAAAGGAGTTGTAAAGAAATTATTTGAACATGTTAAATATCCGGAATAGGAATACCGTCTAAAAAATTTCGCACCGCCAGATCCGGAAGGATGTATACTCATGTCGTTAAAGTTTGTATTACTAACCAGTTCTTTCCTGTCAAGATATATCCCTTCCTGATAGGTAAAATGAGTTGTTTTGACGCAATTATTATCAATACTATATTTCCTGTTTTTCTTTATTCTTAAACCATTTCCAAAAGAAATAGTATCTAATACTCCATTGGAGTCAGGAATTTGGTGATAAAGATATTCTGTGTCAAAAGAATTTAACTCGTAGTAAAACTCTTCATACCCTCCTGTAGGATAAACAATTTTGTTCAAAACACCAGCTTTACAATATTTTTCAAATGCAGAATGATTACTCCAGTTTGAACTGGGGGTTACTACATTATCAAAGTTGAATCGAGTCGGGTTTGCATTAAAAGTTAAATTATTATTCTGACCATTATAATACCCCCAATAATCAGTTGCATATGATGTTTTTGGAGGAAGTTGTTGGGAATTATAGTAAAAGTTATATGGGGGCTTTCCATTTTCTGTAACTGAGTCTAATACAAGTCTTTTATATAACACATCCATGTTTGAGGCATTTGGGTAGGTATAAGTGCTGTAACAGTTACTATTTTGAATAGAAATTGTGTAGAAATAATTAAAAGAAAATGAAGAAATCTTTTTAACTTGATTATAAATCGATATACTATCAATTTTTTTTGAATTAATTAAGTCATCTCTATTAGTCAAAGAAAATACAATATTTCCACTGGGGAAGATTATACTATCTATATATGAAACATATTGATAAGTGGATGTAAGTTGATCCTGGCTAGAACCATAACCGATGTCAGGCCCTGCCATCTGTTTTATTCTATCCCACATATCAATTAAAAAAGTTTGTTCTGTTGCTGTAATTTCAGCTTTTCCATAACTTTCTGAGATGTTATCGGTATTATAAATTTTATTACTTCGCTGATATTTGAAACTAATTTCTTTTCCTCTATATGTTTCTATTTTAGTTAAATTCCAATTTCTTGTTTGAATTCGTGATTGTGGACTTGTTCCAGTTTGTGCATGTTCAAAGATTGTTGTATCGCATTGACTAAAAGTGAATTTTGTTCCATCAGGTGATACAATGATCCATCCATTGGTAGTTTCGTTTACTTTGTATCTCTTAGTATTTAGTATTATTATATCATAGTTCTGAGTGAAATTATCGTAATCTAAAATGAACTCGACTTTATGACCTAAAAAATTTGCAATAAATATATCTGGTTCGGAATCAACTGTATTAGTTTCGAAATTACCATATTGATCTCTATTAAAAATCTCTGAATATTGAGTACATGTATATTCACCATCGACAGGTATATAAAAATCTGTAAATACCAAATATGAAAGATCTTCTTGTACAACGCCACTTGAACTGTAGCCTGGTTGATTTTCGATACAAGAAGATCCATATAAATAGTCATCTATTTTTTTGGGGAATACTCTAATACTATGATCAGCATTTTGATTATAATCAGGGATAATTCTTTCGACAGTGTTATCTAAATCATCCAAATCCTGAACTTTTTGAATTACACTTCCACCAATATTTAAATCCCATCCTAATCCAACCCAGCTTGCTTCCTGGTTAACTTTTATTCCTTTTGCATAATAACTTAAAGCTATCGGTACATTTATTTCATCTACTGAAATATTAAAGATAGGGACTTGAATATCGGGTATTCCTGTGTACTCTGATACTGGGCAGCTCATATATTTCACAAATTCTTGCTCTTTAGGTGCGATAGGAGAGAAATCAGGCAGTTTATATTCCTGTGCATTTATTACGGTGGTTAGTATTAGACAAGAACTCAGAATGATAACAGACCTAAAGATCAGTAATAATATATTTTTCATAATCGTAATTGTCGTTACAGTTTAATTATTTTCAGTATTTCAGTTGATTCTTCATAACGCACTTTCAGATAGTAAAGCCCGGGTTGAAGATTTTCCAGAGAAATGGTTTCATAAAAAGCATTATTTCCAGTAGTTTGTTTTTTATGAAAAACCATAACACCTGTTTCTGTTATTAACCGGTAATCAATAGTTTTACCGGACTCAGTATTATCAACATGTAAGGTTATGAAGCTTTTTGTAGGATTTGGGAAAATATCAATTTGAATAGATTCATCATCCATTTCTTGAATAATTTCCAGAATAAGCTGATCATCACTCGAACAACTATTAGCATCCATAGTAATAATGGATATAGGATATTTACCTGGAGGAAGTTGTCCAGTTAATAATTCAATGTAAGATGTAGTATCAGTAGTACTCCAGAGGTATTGATCAAAATTTTCATTTGTTGTTATAATTACAGATTCTCCTAACTCAACTACGAAATCATCACCCAAATCAACCTGAATAGGTATGTTTATTTTAACAAAAATGGTATCAGTTGTTATACATCCATGTTCGTCAAAAGCTTCAAGATAATAATTTCCGGTAGTGTCAATTGAGTATTTGAAGTTACCTGACATATTGTTCCACATATATTTCACAAAGTTGGAATCGGCAACAATTACAAATTGATCTTCACAAACACTTGTGTCGTTCGGTAGTTTGATTTTGGGACTGAAGTCGCAATCGTAGAGTTTGGTAAGGTAAAAATCTTCGTTTATCGCTTTTTCAGTCGTGTCGCTAATCACTTTCATGTTTGTATTAAAATTACCGGTCAGGTATATAAAATTAAGACTATCAGTTGCAATATTGCTTGCAAAATCAGTATTTGTATCACCAATAGCCTCAATAAACCTAAATTGGCCATAACTTGTGTATTTTGCTACAAATACATCGCTTGAAAAACAAGCAGATTTAATATGATAATTTTCTTCTTCAATTTCACCTCTGAAATTTCCACTAAGGTATATGTCGTTTAGAGTGTTTAAATAACATGTAGTTAGATAGTCATTTCCAATGCCCCCGAAACTTTTTATCCATAGTAAATCTCCAGTGTCATTATATTTTGCAGTAAACACATCCAGTTTTCCATTGGAAATAATTGTATCACTGTTCTCCGTTACCAACTGTCCTGAAAACGAGCCGGATACTAGTACATTATTAAGGCTGTCAATATTAATTGTTTTACCATAATCATTATAGCAACTACCAAAATGTTTTGCAAATTGTACTTCTAATTCGGGATTTAGTTTTATTAAATAACCATCGCTTCTTCCATTTGAGGTAAGTATATGATAATCTGCTTCAAATTCTTTTTCAAAAGAACCAGTTAAATATATATACCCGTTACTATCAATCTTTATACTGTTGAGCGTGTTTTTTCCATATCCCTGTAATAACAAAAGTTCTTCCGAGTTACCTTTTTCATCATAAGCTATAATAAAAACATCTTCTTTTCCTTTACTTATATAAGTAGAATCTTCAAAGCTGATTTTAGTGAATGTACCTCCAATCAATATGCCTTGATTTTTTCGTTCTACCATTTTGATTTGCATAGAATTAAAATCACCTTCTATTTGTACAAATTCTTTTTTCTCTCCTTCATCATCGATTTTGGCTACAAATAAATTATTGCCTTTTGTAATATTTTGATTATTCGACTTCTGGCTTGTTCTTTTGTGTTGATACCCACTAATAAAACACTGACCACCCTTATTTATTATTAAGCTTTTAACTTGACAATAATTTTCAGCTTTTAATTGATGCAACCAAATGATTTCACCATCCGGGTTATACTTAGCAACAAAAATTTCCTTTTTTACTCCTTTGGTTTGTTTATCACTAATGATGGAATCAGTAAAGTTACCAATAAGATAAAGATTGTTTTCTTTATCAACTACCATGTCGCTGACTAAATCCCAACCTGTTCCATTAGAATTATTTAGCCATTTTACTGCTAATGGTGGTTGAGCAAAAGAAATTTGAAAAAACAAAAGCAAACACCATATAATAAATAAATTTACATTCTTCATTTTCTTTAGTTTAAAAGTAACATAAGAGTTATGTGAAATTCAGTTTATATAAACAATTGATTAATGCCTATTTACTAATTTGCTGTTTTAATTCAATAAATTGTTTTTCAAGAGCCATAATAACTTGACTCTGTATATCTATTTGCTTTTGCTGCTCAATAGTGTATAAGGTAAGTTCTTCCACTTTTCTCAATAGTACATCATCCATATCACCTACATTATATCCTTCCTTTTTAAACTCTTCTGCAGTTTTTACTTCCGGTAGATGTTTATTTTTATTGACGAATGATTCTAACTCATAAAGTGACATCAATTTATAGTCGTTTTCAAAAACATAATCGGATGCAGGTACATTTGCTATTACTTTAATTCATTCGGCTTGAATATTACCGTTTACAGCAAGCTTAAACCCACTTGTATTACTTGTTCCAATGCCTACATTACCGTCAAGTCTGTATATATCATTATTAGTTTCACTTTTAGTCCATAAGCCTTGTTGTTCAGGTATTAGTTGCCATGTAGCATTGCCTTCAGCATCAGACATAAGTACAGTACCCTCTGTATAAATAGTGCCAACCTTAAGATTTTCTGTTATTGTGTTTGCAGCCACAATATGTTCAGTATTTATTAAAGTTGTTGTTAATACGTTTGAATAAATGCTATTTGCATTTAGCGTTGTTGTTTTCATTGTTCCTGTAACCTCAAGCTGTGCCGTTGGATGTTGTGTTCCAATTCCAACAAAACCTGATTCCCCTACAAGCGTAAGAATAGTATTGTTGGTCATTCCTTTATACACAAAGCTTAAATTTCCATAATCTTTGGTTCCCCAACTTATCGCTCCATTCTCAGTTTGGAAATCGAGTAAATTGTAAAGTCCGATATGTCCAAACACTCTTAACCTTTCAAAGTTCGAAATAAAATGACCCGGAGCAATTTGGATCATATTTTCATTTTCCATCATTATACTATTTCCTAATACTGGGGATGAAGATTTGTTTTCATTAAATAGCCATTTTGGAATACAATTGTCAGTCCATTCATCAGCAACAACAGGGATTGATCTTCCTTTATCAGGCATTGTATCACTTGTTTGGCAAATCGAAATATTGCTAAATGATATTATTATTAGAGCAGTTATTATTACACCAATCTTATTCATATCTTCTATTTTTTTTATTAATTATAGTTTACATCAATCCTAAATTAGCCATGGCTATTGCAGTTAATATTTTTAAATAACTAACACTATTCTTTTTTGAGAATGTGTTCACAATTCATTAATCTAGTGGAGAATGTTTATGGTGGGGTGGGTCACTCCAATAGGTTATATTTTTGTAAAACTAAGGAGGTTATTTTAATTATGTGGTATAAACTATAGTATTATTTAGGAATACAGAACCCCCTCGAGGTATATCTAACTATAGTCCTGTGTGTTATGGCTTATTTAGATTAGATATAAATTTATCAAATGGTATTTATTCTAAATTCAGAACATCAACACGGGCATTTTGGTTCATTTATCGAATAACGTTTGCTATTTCAACAGACATTCATTGAAATATTAAAAAAACCTGAGATTCAAACCCTACAACAAATCATTAGCCAAATTAGCAAGCTCAGATCTTTCACCTTTTTCAAGCCTCACATGTGCATATATTTCGTGGTGTTTTATCTTATCTATTAATACCGAAAGCCCGTTTGATTGTGAATCCAGATATGGTGTATCAATCTGATAAATATCTCCTGTAAAGATTATTTTTGTGTTCTCACCTGCCCGTGTAATAATTGTTTTAACCTCATGGGGTGTAAGGTTTTGGGCTTCATCAACAATAAAACAAATATTTGATATACTGCGGCCACGTATATATGCCAATGGTGTAATCTTGAGTTTTTCGGTTTCAATGGCATCACTAATACGCTTGTACTCCTTATCCATTTCCCCATGTTGATTTTGGATAAATTTAAGATTATCCCACAAGGGTTCCATGTACGGGTTTATCTTTTCGTTAACATCGCCCGGCAAATATCCAATATCCTTGTTACTGAGTGGTACTATGGGACGGGCAAGATAAATTTGTTTAAAATTCCGCCGTTGCTCCCAGGCTCCGGCTAATGCAAGTAATGTTTTTCCGGTTCCAGCAACTCCTTGTAGAGTTACCAGCTTAACTTCAGGGTTCATTATGGCATGCAAAGCAAAAACCTGTTCGGCATTCCTTGGGATTATTCGTGAAACACTGTGTTTCTCAACGCGCTCAACCCTGTGAGTTACCGGGCTATAATAAGCTAGTGCTGAGGAACTGGTGCTCTTTAGAATAAAATAATGATTTGCGAATTGATCGTCGAGGTTTAATTCGTCTGCATCGCAAAAACCCTGTGAATAAAGCTTGTCAATTACAGCCGAATCAATATCTTCAATTGTAGAACTACCGGTATAAAGTTCCTCAATATTTTTTACTTTACCTGTTTCAAAATCTTCAGCTGTAATGTTCAAAGATTTTGCTTTTAGTCGTAAATTTATATCCTTACTTACCAATACAACTTTTCTGTTGGGATAATCTTCTTTAAGTTTTATGGCAGCATTGAGGATTCTATGGTCGGGTTTGTTATCATCGAAAATCTCACGGGCATCAAGCTTGCTATGTTCGTTCATCACAACCTTAAACCTGCCTTTTTCAGAACCGTTTAATCGCTTCCAGTTTTTCATTGTCGATTTACCCGAAATACTATCCAAAAATCTAATAAATTCTCTAGCCTCAAAATTCTTGTTGTCGTTTCCCTTTTTGAAATTATCGAGTTCTTCCAGCACTGTAATTGGTATCGCAACATCATTGTCATCAAATTCGTTGATGGCATTATGGTTGTATAATATTACTGATGTGTCGAGCACAAAAATTTTCTTGCTATCATCTGCTTTATCTGAGCTACTATTCTTCATCGCCATTATATCAGGTTTGGTTATTAGATAGGTAAATTTAAACAAATTCAATACCTTGCAAAACCACATAAGGAAGAGTTTCGAACAAATACTGGTTGACAAATTTTTACAATATTGCGGGTTTAAGAATTCATTAACATACTAATCTATCAAATCCGTTACCTTTGTGTCTTCAAACTAAATATATGAGTTCACCAAAAAAATTATTTCTTCTTGATGCAATGGCTCTGATTTACAGAGCATATTTCGCGTTAAGCAGAAACCCCCGAATAAATAGTAAAGGCCTAAATACCTCAGCAATACTTGGTTTTGCGAACACCTTACTTGATTTGCTAAAAAATCAAAAACCAACTCATATTGGAGTTGCTTTCGACACAAAGGCACCAACATTTCGACATGATAATTTTGCTGATTATAAAGCAAACCGAGAAAAGATGCCCGAAGATCTTTCAGCATCAATACCATATATTTATAAATTAATCAAAGGATTTAATATTCCATTCTTGCAAGTTGATGGTTTTGAAGCTGATGATGTAATTGGAACCTTAGCTAAAAAAGCTGAAGCTGATGGGTTTACCACTTACATGATGACTCCTGATAAGGATTTTGGACAACTGGTATCCGATAATATCTACATGTATAAACCAGCCCGAATGGGTAATAAGGCCGAAATATGGGGAACTTACGAAGTATGCGAGCGTTTTGGCATTACCCGCCCTTCTCAGTTAATCGACATCCTCGGATTATGGGGAGATGCATCGGATAATATTCCCGGTGTCCCCGGTATTGGAGAAAAAACAGCAATCAAGCTAATTAGTGAATACGACAGTATCGAAAACCTCCTTAAAAATACCGATAAACTAAAGGGAAAACAAAGGGAAAATCTTGAGAATTTTGCCGATCAGGCAATATTATCAAAAGAACTTGCAACAATCGAATTAAATGTACCCATTGATTTCGACGAAAGTGGACTTATTTTAAATGAGCCAGATACTGAATATCTTAAAGAATTATTCGAAGAACTTGAATTCAGAAATTTTGCCCAGCGGTTTTTTAATAATAATCGAAAAGAAGATAAGGATGAGAAAGATGTAGTTAAGCAACCTGAGTTATTTGGTGGGGATGATGCTGGGTATGTACAGGGACAACTCGAAACAATTAATACGACCAATCATAGTTATCATTTGATTGATACAATTGAAAAGGCGAAAGACCTTTGTAATAGTTTATTGAAAGAGAAGGTAGTTTGTTTCGACACCGAAACAACAGGTTTAGATCCTAATAATTCGGAACTGGTTGGAATATCATTTGCTGTAGCTCCTCATGAAGCATGGTATATTCCTGTATCGGAAAATTATCATGAAGCTCAGGAAATTGCACAGGTATTTAAACCTTTATTTGAATCAAAGGATATTATAAAAACCGGTCAAAATGTTAAGTTCGACATAAATATCCTATCATGGTATGATATCCAGGTTGCTGGGCCATTTTTCGACACCATGATTGCACATTATTTATTGCAACCCGACATGCGTCATAATATGGATGTTCTATCAGAAACATATTTAAAATACAAACCTGTATCGATAGAGGAATTAATCGGCAAAAAAGGTAGAAATCAACTTACTATGCGAAACGTTGATGTTGAAACCGTAAAGGAATATGCTGCCGAAGATGCTGATATTACTCTGCAACTTAAAGATGTTTTTGAGCCGGAATTGAAAAAAACAGGCACCCTTGAACTTTTTGAGAAAACTGAGATGCCACTTGTTCCAGTTCTTGCATCAATGGAAGCAGAAGGAATAAAGCTTGACGTTGAGGCACTCTTTGATTTCAGCATTCAACTTGAAAAAGAGATAAGCATTATTCAAATTGCCATATTCGAACTCGCTGAATGTGAATTTAACATAGCATCACCCAAGCAGTTGGGCGAAATACTATTTGATAAGCTTCTAATAATAGATAAGCCAAAAAAAACAAAAACCGGACAGTATAAAACAGGTGAAGATATCCTTGCAAAACTTATTCACAGGCATCCGATTATTGAAAAAATACTTGAATTCCGTTCATTAACTAAACTAAAATCAACATATGTTGATTCTCTTCCTTCGCTAGTAAATCCACGTGATGGACGTATTCACACATCATATAATCAGGCAGTAGCAGCAACAGGTCGACTAAGCTCAAACAATCCTAACCTTCAAAATATTCCAATTAGAACTGAAAAAGGTAGAGAGATACGAAAGGCATTTATCCCAAGGAACGAAGACTATACTCTGCTAGCAGCTGATTATTCACAGGTTGAGTTACGTATAATTGCCCATCTGAGTAAAGATAAAGATATGATTGAGGCCTTCAAAAATGGTCTCGACATTCACACTGCTACTGCAGCAAGAGTTTATGGGGTTGATTACGATGAGGTTACTAAAGATATGCGTCGTAATGCAAAAACTGTTAACTTTGGAATTGTTTATGGGATAAGTGCTTTTGGATTAAGTGAACAGCTGGGAATACCCAGACGTGAAGCTGCCGATATTATTAATAATTATTTTGAGAAGTATCCTGGAGTAAAAGAGTTTATGAATACCACCATTGATTTTGCAAAGGAACATGGATATGTAGAAACAATATTAGGGCGCAGGCGATATCTTAACGATATTAATTCGGCAAACGCAGTGGTTAGAGGTTTTGCTGAAAGAAATGCTATTAATGCTCCAATTCAGGGATCATCGGCAGATATGATTAAAGTTGCCATGATTAATATTTTTAAAGAGTTTGAAAAGAAAAAACTGAAATCAAAAATGATACTTCAAGTGCATGATGAACTTGTATTTGACTTATTTAAGGAAGAAGAACAACAAGTACGAAAAATTGTTGCTGAAAAAATGAGAGATGCCATTAAACTTGATGTTCCTGTTGTTGTTGATATGAATACGGGAAGTACCTGGCTTGAGGCTCATTGATGTATTTATTATTGATGATTTAACATAAAATATGGGTCATAAATTATGAAAACTACTAAGACTAAAGCACTATTATCAACTAA
Source organism: uncultured Bacteroidota bacterium (assembly GCA_937912115.1). GTDB lineage: Bacteria > Bacteroidota > Bacteroidia > Bacteroidales > F082. Next base: position 38,781 of record CALDOI010000106.1, read on the forward strand.
GTATTTGAACAATGCAAAATGATTATCGGAATGAAGAATGGAGGGATGTTAACTACGATGAAAACATCTCAGAAAATGAAATCCATAAGGTGTCGAATTATGGAAGAATTAGGAGTTTTAAGGTTAACAAAACCGATGGGGTATTATTAAAACCAGCAACAGTTCAAGGTTATCCAAGGATAAAGCTAAAACAAAAAAATAGTAAAAGCACTGCAAGATACGTGCATAAACTTGTTGCAGAAACATTTCTTAGTAAAACAAATGACATGCAAGAATTTATCATCCATTTGGATTTTAATAAAACTAACAATCATGTTAGAAATTTAAAATGGGTAACTTTTGAAGAGAAAGAACAACACCGACTTAAAAATCCATCCTATCAACTTAATCTGGAAAAAAGAAGGTTGTCGAATTCTAAATTAAACGAAATTGATGTAAGAAGGATTAAACGTCAAATAAACAATCCCAATAGAAAGACCAGAATGAAAATAATAGCAAAGCAATTTGGTATTTCCGAAATGCAGTTATATAGAATAAAATCAGGAGAAAATTGGAGCCACATTACCGATAGATAATAGAATAATTGTTAGCCAATAATATATGAATAAAGCAACCAATAATCCCATACTAACTTTGGATGCCGGAGGTACTAATCTTGTTTTTAATGCAATCGATTCATTATACAACGTTATTGCTACAACTACGCTATCAGCACCATCAACCTCGCTTAGTGAGTTTATAGAAAAATTAATAAGTGGATTTAATAATATCCACAAAAAAACGAACAAATCAGCCAAAGCAATAAGTTTTTGTTTTCCTGGCCCTGCTGACTATGAAAACGGAATTATCGGAGACCTTGAAAACTTACCATTTTTTAAAGGTGGTGTTCCCTTAAAACACATTCTTGAAAATGAATTTGGTATACCTGTTTTTATCAACAATGATGGTGATTTATTTACGCTTGGAGAAGCTATTAACGGATTATTACCAAATATCAATAAGGCTTTATCAGATAATGGAAACTCAAAACAATATAAAAATCTACTTGGTATAACATTGGGAACAGGAACCGGAGGAGGTATTGTAACTAATGGGAATCTGTTAATTGGCGATAATTCAGCAGGTGCTGAAATAAACCGATCAAATAATTTTCTGGATGGTTCAATAAGTATTGAGGAAACTTTAAGCATTCGAGGAATTAAGCATCTTTATTGTAAAGAAGCAAATATCAATTTTGACCATAGCCCTGAGCCAATAGATATCTATAAAATTGGTATTGGTGAGAAAGCTGGAAACCAAGAAGCCGCAATTATATCCTGGGAAATATTTGGAACTGTGCTTGGGCAAACACTTGCCAATGCAATAACATTAATTGATGGCCTAATTGTGATAGGTGGGGGATTATCGGGAGCATACAAGCTGTTTATGCCAAAAGCTATTGAGGCTATGAATGGCAAATTCAAACGACTTGGGGGTAGTACTTTTCAACGACTTGAAACCTATGCGTATAATTTTGAAAATCCGGAGTGCTACAATGATTTCATGCAGAATGAAGAAACTGTAATAGTTATCCCTAATACCGACCAAAAGGTACTATATTCTCCAATTAAAAAAATTGGAATAGGGATAAGCAAACTGGGAACATCTGAAGCTGTAGCAATTGGAGCATACTCTTATGCAATTAGTAAAATTAACTAATAATCAATCCTTTTGTTTGTATACAACAAATGATATGCTTTTATCAACAATGATTGAATCGCTTTTACTCCGATATTTCTTTACCGTACCTGTTAACTTGAAGTCACTACTTCTTTTTGATAAGTTCAAGCTTAATGACTTATCTGACCCCGGAACTGTATAATAATAATTGTTGTCGTTTTTGGAGGTTGTAAAAGTCTCTTGAATTTTATCACCCGCCTTCACAGTTGTCTTAAGTTGTGTTCCAGAGATATTCTCAATGGAGATATGAACAGGAACATCGTACTCAGTGATAGGAGGATTATCATTATAATATTCACCTGTGCCTTCAAAATTACCTACCCACTCAACTAACTCACAATCCACACAATAGACCCAACTCTCCTCTTTTTTTTTACAACCAGAAAAAGCAAGTATAACAAAGAAAAATATTATTACCGATTTTAAATTCATCATTTCATCGTCAAAAGTAATAAATGAAATTCGTTTTTATCACTCAAATTATATTCTACTATAAACTTCAGATTAATGTACTAAGATGATAATAATACTATATCGTCTTCATTAACGTTCAAATGCTTTGCAATAACATGACATTTAGCTTTTAAGAGAAAAAATACTTGTCGATTAACATTTGAAAGTCCTTCAAAATTTCCCTGGCCTTTGCTAATTATCATATCGGCTTTGTTAAAGATATCAACAAACTCCTTTGTGCATAGTTTCAATATTGTTCCTGGGGCGGTTGTTCCTGAAGAAATAATGTCGGCTATTTCATCAATACCTGAGTCGATTGCATCCTGATATGTAACATCGTTAATAATGGGAATGCCCCGGACAACATAAGTTACAGGAACACCAAGCTGTTTAATTAATATACTATCAAATACCGATTCTCCTGCATTGTCACCAATATAAAGAATATTGGAAGCCTTGTTCAGCTGTTTCTTAAATATATCATAATCTAAAATAGCAAAATTCTGATTAATAATATATTTCAAATCTCTTTCAAGATCAAACTCTTTACTCATGCCAAAATCCACAACATTACCTGCTACTGCTATTCTGATGGCGGTCAATAAAGGATCATCGGATTCCTGTATATAATTCTCAAGCAATGGATATAATTCCAAAGCTTCTTTTATACTTGTTGCTTTTATCTGCTTATATGGATCTTCATTATTTGTAATTTCCTTTATTCGGTTATATACAATGGCTCCTGATTCAACGGGAGTATCATGCAATGATATATTCTTTATAGAATCTCCAACATCATCCAAAAGTTTTTTGATTTTAGATTCATCATTTGTTGCCAATCTCCCGGCTCTCAATGCCTGATTCATCATACAGGGTAAACAATCAAGGTATGTTCTCATTAATTATATGATAAGCGATTTTCTTCATTACTCATTACCAAAGCTACTCTATCCTGCCACACATCTGACCTCCATGTACCTAGATTACTGTGAGTTCCGAGATATTTCTCAGGGATTGGGTGAGTTCCTATTACAACACTCATTTTGAACCTTTCTTCAATAAAATTTTTAAAATCATCGATGTAAGGACATGGGGGATAACCAACCACCATCCCGGTTGCAAAATGGATAACTTCAGCACCATTTTTTTTCATTTCTTCAGGAACATATTCAATGTTGCCGCCCGGGCATCCGCCACAAGTTGTATAACCCACGATCTCAACATTTTCATTTTTTTTATAGATACTAAATGCACCTTCCCTGTTTTGCAATGCCCTAAAGCATTTCCCCCCGGCACAATTGTGATACCGACCACAGATAATAATTCCGATTTTCATAATCAATATATTTAAATTACTGTAAACAAAAAAAAGTATTTATGTGAATGTATTTTACAAGTTAATTTTGTGTCTTTTCTTTAATTTCAAACAAATTGCCAATGTTATCTGATACAAACACAATATCACCGTAATCTCTCTTTACAATTAGTGGTTTATAATTTCGTGAAATTGCATTTTTAATAAATGATGCTTTATCTGTGACAGATATACAAATATGATTAAACCCATATGAGATATTGAAATTTCCGATGAATATTTCAAATAATAAATTTCCTTTTTTCAAATGAAAAACCAGTATTTCCTGGTTGATTTTAAATATAGAATTGGCAAGTTCAGCTGATAATACAAAAGACTTAACAACCTTCATTCCAAGGATATTTACATAGAAACCTTCTATTTCATTCTGATGAATTACAGTTAATGCAATATGTTCTAATTTCATTTTTTTTACTTTTAATAACTTGATTTTCGAAATGAAGCATAATTCTATTTACTATAAAATCAGGTGCTTTCATAGGTCTCCTGGTTTCCATATTAACAAATACAACTGTACTTTTTGCCGTATTTATTGTTTCATTATTCTTGTTTCTTACTTCATGAGAAAAAACCATTCTGGTAGAAGGAATATTTTGCAATACCGTTTTAATTATTATTTGATCATCATAATATATGGGTTTGATATATTTGATGTTAAGCTCTATAACAGGTAAAAATATTCCATTGGCTTCCAGGTCTTTATCACTTAACCCGATGTTCCGCATTAATTCTGTTCTGCTTATATGATAAAATTTTGCATAGTTACCATGATAAACCCATCCCATTTTGTCTACTTCATCATAGCGTATTTGAATACTATTTTCTGATACAATCACTATTTGTCTTTTTTATGGAAGTCGCTATACTTTTTTTAATTCTCCTTTTTGAAATGCGTCATAGGCCTCTTTAACTGTCATTGCCCCGGCACCAATATGTATTTTAATACCTGTTTTCTCCATTACTGCTGCTGCATTTCCTCCGGGACCATTACCGGTTATTAATGCATCAGCTTTTAGTTCAAATAGATATTGTGCAGTTTTTGGCCCGGCTCCATGAGCGTTATTAGCCGACTCTCGATTATCGAATGATGACAATTCTTTTGAAATATCATCATATATTAATAAGAATTCGGTTCTTCCAAATCTGGCATCCATATTTGAATCCCATGTTGTTCCTTTTGCTGTAAATGCTAATTTCATACTATTATTATTTTACAATTTTTTTAATTTTTATCCATGTATCCATAATCTGAAATTTAACCGGATCATTATCCAATTCAACAATTGTTTTACCAAGCAACATCGCCTCGGTAAATGCCTCATTGTAAGGAATATTCTTAAGATGTACAATATTTTTACTTTCAAGAAAATCCATTATTTCATTTGTGATACCTTGGTTAATATCAAATTTATTGATGATACAACCGGTTTTTATATTAAAACGCTCTACCAATTCATAAACACGTTCTAAGTCATGAATACCTGAAACAGATGGTTCTGTTACCAGAACAATGAAGTCAGCTCCGGATAATGATGATACTACCGGACATCCAACTCCAGGCGATCCATCTACCAATACATATTCTTTTAACTCATCACATGCAATTTCTTTAGCTTCATTTTTAACCTTTGCGACAAGTTTACCTGAATTATCAGCTCCAATGCCAAGTTTAGCATGAACCATAATGCTTCCTGTTTTCAGAATAGAGGTAAAACACTGTCCAACTTTTTGTGGTTTATTTATTATTGCACCTGAAGGACAAACTCGTGCACAATACCCACATCCTTCACAGTTTAATGCATCAACAGTATGTCTTCCATTATTAACATTAATGGCGTTAAATCTGCATACATCATAACACTTACCACATTGAATACAATTATACTGGTTTATATATGCCAACTCGCCACTATAAAATTCTTCTGAAATTTCATAATTAGGCTCCAATAACAAATGCATATCCGCAGCATCAACATCACAATCAGCAACAATTACATCCTTACCTCCAAGCACGGCAAATGATGCTGTTATCGATGTTTTACCTGTTCCACCCTTTCCTGAGATAACAACAATTTCCTTCATCTATTTGTCCATTAAGGTTTCCATGATGTAACTTCTGATATTCATCAATTGCTTTTTAAATTCAGGTATTTCCTGATATATCAACTTACCTACTGAATAAGCAACGGCAATATCCCTGCTATTATTTATTAAAGCTATTAAAGGAATATTTTCAACTTCACAATATTGTATAACATCATCATTTCCTATTCCATATCTGTTTATTACAACTCCGAAGTTTTTGTGAAGCTCCCTCATGGTTTCTACGGCAAGCCTAAGGTCATTAAGACCAAAAGGTGTTGGTTCAGTAATTAGAATTACAAAATCGGCATCTTTAGTGGCTTCAATTACCGGACAGGATGTTCCTGGTGGAGAATCGAATAGTTGAATTATATTATCATCAAAACTATTTTTGATGAAATTAATAGTTTGTGAAATAAGAGGAACTGCTTGTTCCTCCCCGATATCTAAACGACTTTCCACAAAATCTAGCCCATTATTTTTATAATGAACTAATTCTCCTATTCTTTTCTTAACCATCGGTAGGGATGCTGTGGGACATAATTCGGAACATGCATAGCAACTATGACATAGTTCGGGAAATATCATAATATCTGTACCTATGCGAATAACAGCGTGGAAATTACAAACTTTCTGACAGTTACCACAAAGGCTACATTCATCTTCATTCCAAAGGGGTATCATTTTATATACTGCTTCTCGATATGCTAAGCTGCCGCCAATAAACAAGCCGGAATTTGGTTCCTCAACGTCAACATCACACAAAACAACCTCGCCAAATTCAGATAAATATGCGGCAAGATTAGTTGCCAGGGTTGTTTTCCCAGTCCCGCCCTTGCCACTTGCAATTGCTATTTTCATTTACCTATTTCTTTAGCAGTTCTTCTCTAATCATTGTTGTTCCACAATCAGGGCATTTGATGGTAGTGCATTTTACATCTTGTTTATGTAATATTTTAGTACCACACTTTGCGCAAATACAATAGCCTCCAACGCCCATTGCGCCACCCTTATTTTTTCCACGACCGCCTCCCAGACCTAATCCTTTTCCAAAAAAACTCATAATTTGAAATATTAAGTTAATAATATGAACCAAACATTTTGCAAATGTATTGAACATATGTTCATATTGCAAGAAAAAAGAGGAAAATTATGGCACAAAAAAAACTGCTTATCAAATGACAAGCAGTTTTTTTTGTAAAGGTCTACTATCTATTAATAAAAGTCGATTCTACTATCAACTATATTTAGTGATTCCTTTAAAGCATTAAAAGGTGAATCTTGATTAACTCCTTTTTCAAAATCAGCTGTCAGTTCTTTGATGGTAGCTGTATAATCAGCCTGTTCGCCAGCCAATGTAATTTCATCTACTTTTACTACAAATGTTCCAGAGTTACCAATAATTGGTTGAGAAACAGTTCCATTCTCCATTCCAAACACAGTACCAATTACCTCATTTTCAATTGTAAAACCAGGAAGGTTACGTGACGAATAGAATAACGGGTTAACCTGTTTTTCAGTAACTTTCATGCTTTCTTTAATCTTGGCAAGATCACCATTAAACGCAAGCATTTTTTCAGTAAAATACTCACCCTTTAGCTTGTTATAAACTTTTTGTTTAATCCTATCTTTTACCTGTTCCAGAGTTGGATACCCTTCATCTTCAGCGTCAGTAAGTACGGCAACAACAAACATATCTTCCAAATCAAAAACACTTGAAACCTGCCCAACTTCTGTTTCGTCATCATATGTCCATCTAATTATTTGTCGAGGATTTTTAAGCCCTGCAATATAATTGCTCATTTCACGAATTCCGGGCATTTCTCGTTTATTGCCAACCATGCTGTTAAACTCCTCTATGGTATTACATTCGGTTGCGATTTTACTTGCTTTAGCAAAAATATCCTGATAAGTAGCATCACTGGCATATACCTCACGATCAACCATTGCAACTTTAACTTTCTTTACGGGTTCCTTTTTACCAGTAACTTCAATAATATGATAACCAAATGGAGTTTCTGTCATTGTGAATTTACCCTTATTAGTGGTAAGCACAGCTTGGTTAAAAGCACCAACCATTGCACCATCGGCAAACCATCCTAAATCACCATCATTTTGCTCAACAGATGGGTCATTGGAAAATTCCTTAGCAAAAGCGGCCATTTTGTTAGGTTGCTTTTTCAATATATTTAATAAACTATCGGCCAACAATTCAGCCTCATCACGAGTTCTTTTAACTTCAGGGCGAGCATTATATGCACCCACAAAAGAAACAAGTATGTGTGAAGCTTTCATTGAATCGGGTCTTGATCCTATCTCCAACAATCTTGCAATATGAAATTCATTGTTTAGCTTATAAGGTTCTGAAACAGTTCCAATTTCACTATTGAACATTATTGAATCTATTTGTATTGGAAGTTGACCAGTTGCAAACCAGCTTGTATCAATAGGCTTATCAGAATTTACTTTTACAAAACGAACTACATCCACAGTTTCTTTAAAATCCAAAGCAATTTGATCCATTTCTCTTCTTGCATCTTCAACATCTTTTGCTGAAGGAATAATGTTAAACACTACATAATCAATTGACCTTGATCCTTTTTGTTTGTATTGTTCCTTATTTTCATTATAATACTCCGAATAATCAGAATCGGTAGGGTTAAACAAGCTATCCTGTATATCAATGAATTTTGCAGCAACATATTCGATAGTTGCTTTATCATTTTTTTCGCCATACATTACTTTTGCCAAATCCTTTGGAACATAATATCCCTTTGAAATTAGAGTATTAAATTTAACTCTTAATCTGTCATCCTTAATAAACTTTTCAAATCTAATCCACTGTTGTTTAGCATTTTCTGGCAATGTTTCCATATTTTGCAGATACCTAACAACGAGATTTCTATCATATTTCTTTGTTTCAGGATCAGTAAAATATTGTTTTATGAGTGCGTGAGGATTTGGTCCCTGGATAAGGTCAAAAAGCTCATCACTAGTTACAGACAGGCCAAGAGATTCATACTCTTTATTCATAATAACACGGTGCACAATATCATTCCATGTTTGTTCTTTAACTGAAAACATCTCATCAGCCGAAAGTCTGTCTTTCTGATCCTGCTGCATTTTTGCTTCGATATTTTTCTCAGCCTCATAATTGAAATCCATTATAGTGATTTCTTTTCCTTCAATTTCGCCAACGTTAATGTTACGCGAACCTCCACCACCTTTTGCAAAATCTCCTAGAACAAATGCTGCCAAAGCAACACCAATTACTATCACAAGAAAGGTTGAATGCTTTCTAATATTTCCAATTGCTGCCATTATATTACTTTTAAAAAATTGAGGTGCAAATGTACAAATGTATCTTGAAGTATGAAAAAAAAATTCATTAAAAACTTACTGCCAAATAGTTGTCATGTTTTTCGCTGTTTCAAACTTTATTTCTTACTTGATAAAAAGCTCAAAAGCTTAGTAAATTAACGGTTTTGCGAACATTTGAGCTAATTACACTTGTAATTTTTCAGTGTTGTAAAAGCTAATCAAGAAGCAAAAATGAATTATTAAATGAAATTATTTGATAATAAAATTAGATTACGGGGGCAAATTACAACATGAATTTGATCCAATTATTACTTCCTTCCTGATAATTCTTTTGGAATTCTACCCTGATTAATGGCTTCGGATCTTAATCTCTTACCTAAGATTCTTTCAACCATTCTTCCTGTTTCCAGAATTTTATCGATATCCAGATTTGTTTTAATTTCCATTTCATCCATCATCACAACCATATCTTCCAAAGAAACAAGTCCTACTCCTTCAGAATTCTTATAATAATAAGCTCCTGTTCCGGATACTGGCACACCGCTAACAAAGTTTGCAGGCTGTCCGCCCAAGCCCCCAAGTGCTGCCTCATAATTAGTCATACCAGCCTGTAATGCTGCCAATACATTGGCCAGCCCCCATCCACGGGTACTATGAAAATGTACTATCTGTTTATGTGGGTTCTCTATGGTTTCCATCAACATTGAATAGTAACGATACACGCGATCGGGCGATGCACTACCATCATGGTCGGCATGCTCAACATCGTTGGCTCCAATATCAAACCATCGTTTTGTAAAATCAACTGCGGCACTTAGTTTGGTCGGTCCTTCAATAGGGCAACCCCAAATTGTACTTACTGTTCCATTAACCTTTAAACCGGCATCATGTGCTTTTGGTATCCACTCTTCAGCCATTTTCCAGTATTCATCAAGGGTTAGACCGGAATTTTTTTGCTGATGCGATTCGCTGGTTGATACCATTAATAGTATCCTGTCAGGACCCCATCCTTCTTTTCGGGCTTCGATAGCACGTTCGATTGCCCTTTCACGGATTGTAACAGCAGTAAGGCTAACATCCTTAAGCTCTTTTGCTACCTTTTTACTGCTTCGTATTTTCTTAAAAAGCAAATCAGCATCTTTAAACTGGGGCATACCTTTCGGATTGCCAAAATTAGTTACTTCCAGGTGTTTAACACCTGCCAGTATCATTTCTTCCAACACCCATAATTTGGCTTCGGTTGGTACAAAAATCTCCTCATGTTGAAACCCGTCCCTAACGGTTATATCTCCAATTACTACTTCTTTGGGGTAATTCATA
>CALDOI010000107.1 GCA_937912115.1 uncultured Bacteroidota bacterium
TGATCATCGCGGTGAAGCAGAATAGTTTTAACACCTGCATCAACGATTTTCTCAATTTGATCGTTTTCAAGAACGGTTTCACGTTCGATGATAACATCATTACGCTCAATGGTTACAACTTCACCGGTATCTTCATCCACGAAATCTTCAAACCATGAACGAACAACTCGGGCAGCTAGTTTACGACCAAGAACACGTTTAAGTCCGGCTTTACTAACTTTTACTTCTTCTGCGAGATCAAAAATCTCTAATATATCTCTGTCGGTTTCATAACCAATGGCACGTAGCAAAGTAGTAACAGGCATTTTTTTCTTCCTGTCGATATATGCATACATGATATTATTAATATCGGTTGAAAACTCCATCCATGATCCTTTAAAAGGAATAATACGAGCCGAATAGAGCTGCGTACCATTGGCATGACGATGTTGTCCGAAGAATACACCAGGTGAACGATGCAACTGTGAAACCACAACACGTTCGGCGCCATTTACAATAAATGTACCTTTGGGTGTCATGTAAGGAATCATACCCAGATATACATCTTGTACGATTGTTTCAAAGTCCTCGTGATCAGGATCTGTACAGTATAGTTTTAATTTTGCTTTTAGCGGCACACTGTATGTTAAGCCACGTTCTATCGTTTCCTCCATTGAATATCGAGGAGGATCGACAAAATAATCCAAGAATTCAAGAACGAAGTTATTTCTGGCATCTGTTATTGGGAAGTTTTCAGAAAATACCCTAAACAGACCTTCATTCTTACGATTCTCGGGGTTTGTTTCCAATTGGAAAAAGTCCTGAAACGATTTCAACTGAACATCAAGGAAATCAGGATAACTTAATTGATTCTTCGTGGAGGCGAAGTTTACTCTTCCGGTTTTAATTTCAGTCAAGACTTATAAGTTTTTAGTTTGTCAATGGATTGATTACCAATCAAGTAAAAAATGTAATGATGTAAATGAACATATAGGCAAACCTCTACCTCAAAATAGAGGTAGAGGTTCGCTATAATTAATCAGTATGGGTGATTACTTCACCTCAACTTCTGCACCAGCTTCTTCTAACTGTGATTTTAATGCTTCGGCTTCGTCTTTAGTAACGCCTTCTTTGATTGCTTTTGGATGTGAGTCTACTAATTCTTTAGCTTCTTTAAGTCCAAGACTTGTAAGTTCTTTTACAAGTTTAACTACAGCTAATTTAGACTGACCAGGAGCAATAAGTACAACATCAAATGCTGTTTGCTCTTCTGGTGCATCATCACCTCCGGCAGCAGGACCTGCAACTGCAACAGCTGCTGCAGCAGGTTCTATACCATATTCATCTTTTAATATTCCAGCCAATTCGTTAACTTCTTTTACAGTTAAGTTTACCAATTGTTCCGCAAATGCTTTTAAATCTGCCATTTTATTATCGCTTTTAGTTGTGTTATTTACTATTTTCGTTTATTAAATTTTGCCTATCCTTCTTTTTCAGATAAGGTCTTAAGGATTCCGGTTAGTGTATTACCGCCGGATTGTAATGCTGATACAACATTTTTAACTGGTGATTGCAATAGTGCAACAATATCAGCAATTAGTTCATCTTTCGACTTAATTGAAACCAGGAAGTCAATTTGCTCATCGCCTATATAGGACATTTGTTCTATATATGCAGCCTTTATTGAAGGCAAAGCTTTTTTCTTTCTGAACTCTTTAATCATTTTCGCGGGGGCATTTGCCGATTCGCTAAACATGATTGCAGTGTTTCCAACAAGTATTGAATATAACTCACTAAAATCCTTATCCACATTTTCCATAGCCTTCCTAAGAAGGGTATTTTTCACCATCAACAATCGAATTCCATTTTTGAAACTCAATCTTCTCAAATCACTGGTTTCTGCAGCATTCAATGAGGCGATGTCAGTTAAATAGAAATTATTATTTTCTGTTAACTGCTGTGTTAAAGTATCAATGAGCTTTTTCTTCTCTTCTTTTCTCATAAGTTATAGTTCTTTTAACTTGCAGTAGTTACCGATTTTTCGTCAACCTTTACTCCCGGACTCATAGTACTACTTAGGTTCACACTTTTTACATATGTACCTTTTGCAGATGATGGCTTTAACTTGATAATTGTGCTATACAATTCCGCAATGTTTTCACGTATTTGATTTGCATCAAAACTTACTTTACCAACTGCGGAATGAATAATTCCAAATTTATCAACTTTAAAGTCAATCTTACCAGCTTTTGCAGCAATTACTGCTGCTCCAACATCCATTGTAACTGTACCCGTTTTGGGGTTAGGCATAAGGCCTCTTGGTCCCAAAATACGTCCTAATGCACCTACCTTAGCCATTACGCTAGGCATGGTTATTACAACGTCGACATCTGTCCAACCATCTTTGATTTTCTGAACGTAATCGTCCAATCCCACATGATCAGCTCCTGCAGCTTTAGCTTCCTCCTCTTTGTCCGGTGTACACAAAACGAGAACCCTTTTTTCTTTACCAGTACCGTGAGGTAAGGTAACAGAACCTCTAACCATTTGGTTAGCTTTTCTAGGGTCAACATTTAGTCGTATACTTAGGTCAACTGAAGCATCGAATTTTGTATAAGAAATTTTCTTTACAAGTTCAATAGCTTCTAATAAGGAGTATTCGTTATTGCTTTCGAACTTGGCTAAAGCTTCTTTGTGTTTTTTAGTCATTTTTGCCATATTCTTCTCCTGTTAACTATTTTGCTAACTAAATTTAAGAA
>CALDOI010000108.1 GCA_937912115.1 uncultured Bacteroidota bacterium
TATTCCAAATCGACGAAGGTTATTCAACCCCAGGCACCAATAAAGAAAAGGGAACCGGATTGGGATTGATTCTCTGCAAAGAGTTTGTAGAAAAACATAGCGGAAAAATTTGGGTGGTCAGTAATCATAATTCATCAGAAAATGGAAGCACGTTCTATTTTACATTACCGATGCAAAAAAAGGAAATAGAATAAAGTTTAACTATTGGAAATTTAGCTGTAGATCATAAAAAAAAGGCCATCTCATATGCAATTAACCACAAAGTGGCACTAAGGATTTCACTAAGGGGCACAAAGCGTAATTCCTGATAATAAACTACTTTGTGTTCCTTAGTGAAGTACTTTGAGTTCCTTTGTGGTAAAACTTAAGCTTTTCAGACAGCCACTTTTTTTCGATTATACTTTATTATTCAAAAACCTCTTCCAGTACCGGAGGATCTGTTTCTTCAATTTCAATTACCTCATATGATGGCCTTTCGGTTACCAGAGTCATCTCCTCAATAAGGTTGGTTGCTCCTGCAAATTTATCGATTATAAACATTACATACCGAACATCAACATTAATAGTACGTTGTAGTTCTGGTTCGAATGCAATATCGCCGCTCATGGCTTCCCAGTTCCCGTCGAATGCAAGGCCGATTAATTCACCATTAGCATTAATAACAGGACTTCCAGAGTTTCCACCGGTGATGTCGTGAGTTGTTAAGAAACAAACCTTCATAACTCCATCATCATCATATTGTCCAAAATCTTTTGCTTTGTATAATTCTTTAAGCTTTGCCGGCACTTTGAATTCCCAGTTATTGGGATCTTCTTTTTCCATAATACCATCCATAGTTGTGAAGTACTCATAATGAACGGCATCTTCAGGGTAATAGTCCTGAACTGTTCCATATGTTAATCGCATTGTAAAGTTTGCATCGGGAGCGTAGTTTTTATCAGGATCCATTTCGCGTAAACCTGCAATGTATAAACGGTGGCCTTTCGCAAGTTTTTCTTCAGCTTCTTTCAAATTACCTTGCATAGTACGGTATGTGTCAAAAAATGCTTTTACCGCTACCATTGCTGGGTCTTTAGCAAGTTTCTTTTTGTTTGGATTCCCTAAAAAGGACTCAACTTTTTCTTTATTTGCAAAAACAGATTTGCTATACATGTAATCAGCATATTTATTATAATCGCCTTTGAATTTCTTATCCATTTTTAACAAATAAGGAGGTTGTTGATCGAGAGGAACATTTGTATGATACATTTCCATCATTGATGCAAACAGGTTTCTGTCGATTGATTCGTTATAGTTTTTAAAATGATCATCAACCCCATCTTTTAAGCTGGTAATGGTTACATTTATTGCTGAATCCGTAGATGCCCTATCGTTCATTAACTTGCTCAGTTTGCTAAAGCGATAAGCATATCCCAATATTTCAGCGCCACGATAAACAGCTTCCCGGAAATAAACATTAGCAAGGTCATACTGACCCTTAACATCATAAGCATCGCCTATTAGTACCAGAGCTTCACCATATTTCATTTTGGCTTTTGGATTATGGTTAATCCAGTTTTGGAATTCGGCTTCTTCTTTTTGTTTCTTCTCTTTAACTTTTAATCGCTTTAAACCTTTTGTTTGTCCTATGAAATATTTCCAGTAATTGGCAGTACCTGCAAACTTGGATGCATATTGTAAACGAACGGCTTCGTCAGCATCCATACCTTCGCGCATTTTAGCGAGTTTAACTTCACGAATATCAACAACTGTTGGATTGGATACATTTATTGCTAAATCAACACCAAACGAAGAAAGAAATCTATCTGTTCCTCCCGGATATCCCATTATCATTGCAAAGTCACCTTTTTCAACACCTGCTATATTAATTGGCAGATAATGTTTTGATTTTAATGGAACATTTTCTTCAGCATAAGTGGCAGGAGTTCCATCAGGAGCTGTATATACACGGAACATGGAAAAATCACCGGTATGGCGAGGCCACATCCAGTTATCGGTATCTGCTCCAAATTTACCTATGGATTCAGGAGGTGCTCCAACCAAGCGAACATCTTTAAATGTTTCATAAACGAAAAGATAATATTCATTACCTCCAAAAAATGAAACTACACGAGCATTTAAATGAGTGTCTTTGGTTTCGAAATCTTCAATATACTCAATGTTTTTATTTATTATTTCTGCTCTTTCATCGGCAGTCATTTTAGGGTTTGTTCCAGCTAATACTTTCTTGGTAGCATCTTTCATATGATCTAAAAACTGAACAGTAAGACCCTCAACTGGAATTTCTTCCCCCTTGTTCATAGCCCAGAAACCATCATCGAGATAGTTAGCATCAGGAGTACTTACTTTTTGAATTGATCCATATCCACAGTGATGATTGGTTAGCAATAATCCTTCTGGTGAAATAATTTCGCCAGTACAACCACGGCCAAAAATGGTAATGGCATCTTTAATGCTGGAATGATTTACATTGTAGATGTCGTCGGCTGTAAGCTTTAGCCCCATCTCTTGCATTTCGGCAATATTTTTGTTTATCAGCAAAGGAATCCACATTCCTTCGTCGGCCTTAACTGCAAGGTTAGTTACAAATATAAAGGCAATAATCGCAATTAATACTTTTTTCATCGGTTTATTATTTATTAAACATATTTATCTCCTTTTTCAACTTTCACATCAGCAACAAATTGTCGTATTTGCTGCTCGTCTTCTTTTTTGCACACCAACAAAGTATTGTCTTCTTCAACAACAATGTAGTCATCTAAACCTTGAAGAACTACCAGTTTGTCATTTGGCACATTTATAATACAGTTTTCGGTATTATATAGCATTACATTTTTTCCAACCGTTGTATTTTGATTTTTGTCTTTGTCGCGAATCGTATACAATGACCCCCATGTTCCTAAATCGGACCATCCAAATTCAACAGCCAGAGTATAAACATTTTTAGCTTTTTCCATAATACCATAGTCGATGGAAATATTTTTGCAAACAGCATAAGTTTCGGCGATGAAACGTTCTTCTTCGGCTGTATTGTATACTCCCACGCCCTTTTCAAAAAGACAGTCAACATCGGGCAAAAGATCATTAAAGGCTCTCATTATGCTACTAAGCGACCAAATAAAAATTCCTGAATTCCACAGGAAATCACCACTCG
>CALDOI010000109.1 GCA_937912115.1 uncultured Bacteroidota bacterium
AAGCAATCTTTAGCTGATTTTTCACCTCAAAGTGATAAAGTAGCTTTTGTTAGAGAAAACGATATCTTTATTGTTAATCTTATTACAGGAGAAGAAAAACAGATAACAACTGATGGCCAGAAAAATCATATAATTAATGGAACCTGCGACTGGGTATATGAAGAAGAATTCGGTTTCACCAAGGGATTCAATTGGTCGCCGGATGGTAAAAAAATTGCTTACTATCGCTTTGATGAAAGTAAGGTTAAAGAATACACCCTTGAATACTATGGTGAACTTTATCCAAAGTGGGAGACCTATAAGTATCCAAAAGCTGGTGAGGATAACTCTACGGTTGAGATTTTTGTTTATAACCTCGAAAGTGGAGTTGCCACCAGGATGAATGTTGGTGAAGAAACCGATCAATA
The DNA here is from genome assembly GCA_937912115.1 of uncultured Bacteroidota bacterium. GTDB lineage: Bacteria > Bacteroidota > Bacteroidia > Bacteroidales > F082. The sequence goes on from CALDOI010000109.1 coordinate 408, forward strand.
TATTCCAAGAATAAAATGGACCAAAGACCCAAACGTGCTTTCAATTCAGCGCCTTAATCGACTTCAAAATCACTTGGATATACTCCTTGCTGATGCAATAGATGGGAATAGTCATATTATGTATAGTGAAGAAAATGATTATTATATCGATATTACCGATAATCTTACTTTTTTGTCTAATAATAAGGAGTTCTTAATTACATCCGAAAAAGATGGGTACAATCACATCTACCTTTATAATATGGATGGGAATTTGAAGCGGCAACTAACATCAGGCAATTGGGATGTGACTGAAATCTATGGATGGGATGAAGCCGTTGGTTTTGTTTTTTACCAAAGTGCTGAGTCATCGCCTTTAAACCGTGATATATATAAGGTAAGTATAAAAGGAAATAGAACAATTATTTCGCAGCAAGAAGGAACAAATCGCGCTTACTTTAGCGATAATTTTAATTATTATGTGAATAATTATTCAAATATTGGTACACCTCCGGTTTACACAGTAAATATGTCAACAGGCAATGTTGTTAGGGTAATTGAAGATAATGAAGCACTACGTATTAGTTTGTTGGGTTACCGATTTACCATCCCTGAGTTTTTTACTTTCAGTACCCCCGAAATTAAATTGCCCGATGGTTCCCAGGTTGAACTAAATGCGTGGAAAATATTACCATATAATTTTGATCCTGAAAAAAAATATCCGGTACTTGTTACTATTTATGGTGGTCCTGGTTCACAGGAGGTAACAAATTCTTGGGGCGGATTTAATACTATGTGGTTTGAAATGCTTGCCGAAAATGGAATTATTGTTATGTCGGTCGATAATCGCGGCACAGGTGCCCGTGGCGAAGTGTTTAAAAAGATGACTTATATGGAGCTGGGAAAATATGAAACCCTCGATTATATCGAAACAGCAAAGTATCTGGGAAGTCTTCCATATGTAAATAAGGATAGAATTGGAATTTTTGGCTGGAGCTATGGCGGATTTATGTCGAGCAATGCATTATTCCAGGGAGCTGATTATTTCAATACTGCCATTGCTGTTGCTCCGGTTACAAACTGGAGGTATTATGACAATATTTACACCGAAAGGTTTATGCGAACACCACAGGAGAACCCTGATGGATATGATAACAATTCACCGATTAATCACGTAGAAAAACTAAAGGGTAACTACCTGTTGGTTCATGGTGACGCAGATGATAATGTACACCCACAAAACTCAATGGACTTATTTTCAGCATTGGTGAAGGCCGATAAGCAGTTTGATTTCATGCTTTATCCAAACAAAAACCACGGAATTTACGGAGGTAACACACGTTATCATCTTTTTAATAAGATGACTAACTTCCTTTATGAACATTTGAAAGATTAGTGAAACTGAACTAATAATATCCAAATCTCTCGTCCTCGTTTGCAACGAGGATGTATTTCCTATTTCTCATCCCCGTTTGCAACGAGGATGTATTTCTAAGATATTTGTGGCACTTATCGGACTCATCCCCGTTTGCAACAAGGACGATTTTGGTCAAAATAACTATGCTGTACATCAAAGCTAAAAAATATACAATAATAAATAATCAATAATAAATAAAAAATTACTACTTTTGCCGTCCCTTAAACAAATTATTAATTTAACAAAAGAAAGTAGGTATAATATGATCATCATTCCAGTAAAAGAAGGTGAGAATATCGACAGAGCTCTGAAGAGATTCAAACGTAAATTTGAGAAGACTGGTGCAATGAGAGAATTGCGCGCTCGTCAAAAATTTGACAAACCATCAGTGGTTAAAAGAGAACAGAAACTCAAAGCGATTTACGTTCAAGGGCTGCGTCAAGCTGAGATGGGCTAATTAAATTAGCTCATAAGGGAATTTTAAGAAGAAATTTTGATTAAGTAGTATTTTGTTGTACTTTTGATCAGAGTTTCTTCTTTTTTTGTTTTTATGACAATAGCCGCATTCATATCTTACATAGCCAAAGAAAAACGGTATTCCCAGCATACCATAACAGCCTACAAAAAAGATCTCCAATTATTCAGCACATTTCTTATTGATGAATTTGAAATTGAAACCATCGAAAGTGCTAATCAGGAAATGATTCGATCGTGGGTAGTAAGTATGATTGATGAAGGGTTATCCGGAAAATCCGTAAATCGTAAAATCAGCACCCTTAAATCCTATTATAATTATCTGATACGTACTTCAACAATAACCGAAAACCCGGCACGACATATTGTATCGGTAAGTACACCCCAAACATTACCCGTTTATTTTAAGGAAGATCAACTCAATACCTATTTAGATAGTGAAGTAGATGTGGGTGACTTTGCAAGATTGCGTAATTTTCTGGTAATTGAGCTGCTATATTTAACAGGTATAAGAAGGAGTGAATTAATCAATCTTACAATTAGTTCAATCGATTTTTCAAATAGTAGCATAAAAGTATTGGGGAAAAGAAATAAGCAACGGATTATACCGTTATCTAAAAAACAAATCGATAGTATCATTGTATATATTGAACAGAAGGAAAAGCGTTTTGGTAACGATAACGACCATTTAATTGTTACTAATAAAGGAATGAAAGCATATCCCAAATTAATTTATTGTATTATTAATAAAGAGTTATCATCATTAACAGGAGCCGTGAAAAGTCCACATATATTGCGTCATTCATTTGCTACACATATGTTGAACAACGGTGCCGAACTAAATACAATAAAAGAGATACTGGGACATGCAAATTTAACGGCAACACAAATTTACACACATAATACTATTGAGAAGTTGAAAAAAGTATATAGCGAAGCCCACCCAAGGGCAAAATTAAATAAAGGAGGTTAACATGAAAGTAAGTATTAATTCAGTACATTTTAAAGCTGACAACAAATTAGAGCAGTTTATTGAAAAGAAAGTTGGGAAACTTTCCGGATTGTATGAAGAGGTAATTGGTTCTGAGATCACGTTAAAACTTGATAAAGCAGAAACAAAGGAGAATAAAATTGCTGAGATCAGGGTCCAAATACCGGGTTATGACCTATTTGCAAAGAAGCAGAGTAATACATTTGAGGAGGCCACCGATACGGCCGTTGATGCGTTAAAGAAACAACTGGAGAAGCATAAAGGAAGATTTAAAAAATAATTGAGTTTTTTTTACAAATTCTTTGGTTATTACATCTAAAGTATATATTTTTGCAGACCTTTTAAAACAGGGGTCTGCTTTTTTATGCAGGCGAACGTTCTGAGAGTGTTGTTACGCTAAGGTTGAGAGGCTAAATAATCGTGAAAATACTTGAAATTAGGAAATTGCCAGCATAGCTCAGTTGGTCAGAGCAGCTGATTTGTAATCAGCAGGCCGTGGG
>CALDOI010000110.1 GCA_937912115.1 uncultured Bacteroidota bacterium
AGGTCATGTAAATGCTGATGCTTGCATATTTCGTCGGAATCAGCAACCTTGACTTTTTCTCAGGCTTAGATTTGATGACTGCTACGACTTTGGAATCGGAGATTTTTGTCTTTCCATAAAAGCGACACTGTAAGATACCTATTAATATTTGAAGCAGAATTTGTGCAGAAATAGACCATTATCCTAAGGTCACAAATCAGTCACAATGGAAAAACCTACATTCGTAAAACACTAAAAGCCACCCTGTTAAGAGCGGCTTTCGTGAACCCGGCAGGACTCGAACCTGCAACCTCCTGATCCGTAGTCAGGTGCACTATCCATTATGCTACGAGTCCAATAAATTGGAGTGCAAAAGTACAATAATTTTTAATATCCAAATATAAAAGTTCAAAGCAAAATTTAAAAAGGGAAACTGCAACTAATGAGTACAACAAAGAACTTTTGATACTACATTAAACAAATTATTAATCAGGTAGGAAAATAAAAACCTAGATCCTAACGATACAATTTGTTTTTTGAAGCCGAAAACCTACAGTTCTTAACCTGAATATTTCATGCGTTTATTTTTTGCCCTAATTAAGGCGTCGAAGTTTGTAGCTGTATTTGTATACTGCAAATACTTCGCAACGACGAGTAGGGTAAAAAAGAAATGCACCTTTGGTAAAAATTGAAATGTTTTGTTTTGCTAAAATAATGTTATAGTAAATTGATATTCTACTAAGGATACAAATAATTTCAATTTTTATGAATTAATCAGGTTAATACATTATATATAGTGTTATCATTGCAATTGGCATCAATAGTCCCCACCAAAAAATAAAACCAGCTGACCCAGGGTTAAAGTTTTTGTTCTTAACCATGTCTCTTAAGTGACCAACAACACATCCCCACAAAAATATAGATGACATAATGATCGCGGCAAGCCAAAATTGCTCAGTATAATAACCACACATTATACCAAGCACTCCCATTGCCAAATCAGCTAATCCTACTTCGTATTGAAATGGGCTTCCTTTTTCCCACCCAATAAAGCTGGCTATCTTATCTCCAAAAAATATATGAAAAAGGCCGAAGAAAATCATTTGATAACCTAGCCCTATCTCAAGAAGGTTTTCAAGTAAATATTTATTCCAACTGTGAGTCTCCCCTGCCCTAATGTCAATAAGTGTGAAGATTATTACACATGTTATTGGTATATACATACCATATTTCATAAATGCATTTTTAAGAATCAGTTTTCCACTTTTCATTTTCTCTTTTTTGGTTTAAAGACATTGATATTAGATTCTCTTCAAATTTATGAATTTATTAGCTATAGAGTTATTATTTATTACCTAACACAAAAATAAATAGCATTTTGTTTGACATTGTCATACATTGTTGTATATTTGTAATATAATTCAATACATGGAATACTTTGCTCATATAACTGATTTTAAGGAAGCTAAGCTGATATACAGAAGGTTAGCAATGTTAAATCATCCCGACATGGGTGGTGACCCACAAGTAATGACTAACATTAATCTTGAATTTGAGTCATTGACAAAACGTTTATTAAAGAAAACGGTGGAATTTCAAGAACTCAGTGTAGGAGATTGTGTAACGATTAATGGATCAAAAAGTAAAGTAGTCCTCGTTACCCGAAACACTTTCACCGCAGTCTCCGAATATACAATGCGGCGTGCTACTTTCTATAAATCAACAGGAATTTGCGTTACTAACCCCAGGTACAAGGCGGAAGTTCACAGAATAATAAAAAATGGCCGATAAGGATATAAAAATACATACAGGGTTCAGACTATCACGAAAGAACCTTCAATTTATTGAAAAAATAGGTAGTTCACTTGGCTTAAATAAAACCAATGCTTTGGATTTATTAATCACGGTTCTTCGCAATGATCCAAAAGCTTTATCAAATTTAATTTCTAAAGCAATATCTGAATAAAGTTAACATCTGGTTTTTTGCATATCTATTTTTCATATTTTAGACCTCAATAAATTTAGGTGCATAAACAATGTCGGATAGTGATTTCAAAATAACTCATGAAGAACAGGCAAATAATAATAGTCTTCAAATATATATTAGTGGTGAACTAACAATTGAAAACTCATTATCGATACACAATTATCTTCTCAATAATGCTTTAGAGTACAATAGTGTTGATGTTGGCATAAGTGCCTCAACATCAATCGATTTAAGTATAATTCAACTTATCATCGGATTTATCGCCACAAGAAATAAAACAGGCAAAGTTACTACTGTTGAATACAATATTGATGAATCCGACAACGATATTATTAACAAAACAGGTGCGATAGAATTAATATCTCTGTTGCAGAAAAATCAAAAAGTATGAATAAAACAATTCTTATTGTTGATGATTCATATAGTATACGTGAATCTATTGGCTTCTTTTTAAGTGATTCAGGATTTATAATAATTAAAGCAAATGATGGCCAGGATGCCATTGACAAGTTAGATGGAACAAAAATCGACTTAATAATTAGTGATTTACATATGCCAATAATGAATGGTATTGAATTAATTAAAAATGTTAGAGGAACAGGTAACTATAGGCGTATTCCAATTTTATTACTTACAACAGAAACTCTTAAAGAAAAAAAATTGGAAGCCAAGAAAGCCGGAGCAACCGGTTGGCTAAATAAACCATTTGATAAACAACAGCTTCTTGGTGTAATTAAAAAGGTACTACGATAATGGAGGATTTTCGAAAATTGTTTTATGATGAAGCTCGAGATCTTCTCAGTAAACTAGAAGAAACTTTGTTATTGCTCGAAGATAACTTTGAAAATAAAGAACTTATTAATGAGGTTTTTAGAATTATGCATTCACTTAAAGGTTCAGGTGCAATGTTTGGATTTTTAAACCTTAGTAAATTTACTCATAATTTAGAAACCTTATACGATGAAATAAGAAGTGATACAATTACCCTGAACTCTGAAATTATCACATTTACAATGCAATGTGGGGATCACGTTTCAAAACTTCTTGAAAATGATGATGATGATGAGCTTCTAAAGGTTACCGATGATTTCAAAACCTACATTAATAATCTTCTCAAAAACTCAGATACAATTTCACATCAACTGGTTGAAGACAAAAGTAAACATAGCGAAATACCTACAAAATCAGGCAACAAAGTCTTCTACATAGAGTTTGATCCTTGTGAAGATATATTTAATGATGGAACAAATCCACTTTATTTGGTAGATGAATTAATTGACTTCGGAGAAGCAATTGTAAAGCTTAATTATAACAATCTACCAGATTTTTACGATATTAACCCCGAAAAATGTTACTTAAGCTGGACAATATTATTATCTACAAACAAAGATAAAAGGGATATTAGCGACGTATTTATATTTGTTGAAGACGAAAGCAATATCGTAATTGAAGTTCTGTCTGATAAAGATTTATTTTCATTAAAGAATTCAGTATCAATTTTAAAACATGAACTGTTTAATAATCACACTAACTTTATTAACCTCAAAACAGAAGCAATAACTCTTGAAGAGCAACTTAGTGAAACGGATATAATTATCCCCATCGATCAAAAAAGTGAGGATAAAGAGGAAAATAAAACCACGGTAGAATCCACCAAAAAGGAACTAACCAAACCTGATAACCAAGCTGTAACAAATCCTCAACCAATTAATATTGACACTGTAAAAGTGTCTTCTCTTAAGCTCGATTCATTAATAAATCTTGTAAGCGAATTGGTTACAACACAGGCCCGATTAATTACCATTGCCCATACTAATAAATCGAATGAATTATCGGTTTTATCCGAAGACTTTCAACATCTCACAAGGCAATTTAGAGATATTGCATTTGATATGCGCTTGATCCCCATTGAAACAATTGTTGTGAAGTTTAAACGCCTTGTACGAGATTTATCAAAAAGCCTGGGAAAGAAGGTAAATCTTGTTGCCGTTGGCACTGAAACAGAACTCGATAAAAATATTATCTCAGCACTTTCCGACCCCATAATGCATATAATTCGAAATGCTATTGATCATGGTATTGAAATACCTGAAACCCGAAAAAAGAACAATAAACCTGAAACAGGAACAATATATTTCGATGCAAAATATTCAGGAACCTCAATTATCATTCATATTAAGGATGATGGTGCTGGTATTAATACAGCTAAAGTTCTAAAAAAAGCACTTGCTAATGATCTTATTCAACTTGGTGATGACCTCACCAACGAGCAGATATTTAACTTACTAATGTTGCCTGGTTTTTCAACTAGTGAGGTTGTAACCAATATCTCAGGACGTGGTGTTGGCATGGACGTAGTTAGAAAAAAAATACTTGACCTCCATGGCGAAGTTAGCATTACATCAGAAGAAGGTATTGGAACTTCTGTGAAGTTAAAATTACCCCTTACTCTGTCAATTATTGATGGGTTATTGGTTACTATAAATAGTGAAAGTTTTATTATCCCACTTTCATCTGTTGTACAAATATATCAGGTAAATGAAAAAAAGATTCGCAATTCGGTAAACAACATTATCGATATTGAGGGGGTACAATTTCCATTTGTAAATTTACCCAAGAAATTTGACAATAGTAGTGCTTCCAACCAAGTTTTACATTTCATTACTGTTAGCTACCACAACAAAACGGTTGGTCTGGTTGTGAACGAACTGATATCAGAGTATCAGGCAGTATTGAAACCAATTGGCAGTATACAACAGAACAATGAATTATTTGCAGGTGCTACAATACTTGGAGATGGAAAAATTGCCTTCGTAATGGACACAAATAAAGTTATTGATTTTTATTCAAATCAAAAAAATGAGGAACATGAATAATAAAGAATCTATAATTAATTCGTATTTAAGTTTTAAGCTTGGTAATGAAACCTACGCCGCTCATGTAAGTAAAATACTCAAGATACTTCAATTATCGGAGGTCACAAAAGTTCCCAATGCACCCTCAAATATGAAAGGTGTGATAAATCATCATGGTAATGTACTACCTGTTATTGATTTAAATCAAACATTAGGACTACCTGAAACCATAAGGACAAATAATACTTGTATTATAATATTATCAGTAGAACAAGGTAACAACATAATAAATATTGGAGCAATAGTTGATGAAGTGCTTAATGTTGAAAATGTTAATGATGAGCAAATATCTGATCCACCATCACTTGGCGCAAACACACTCGATCATATTGTTGGTGTAACCAAAAAAGATGATACCTTTATTATGATTTTAGATATTGATAATATTTTTAAGGAATTAAAAATTTAACTATCGCAATTATCACATGAAAATCAAAGTATAAAAAAAATTTAAAGATGAAAAATCTAAGCATAACATTAAAAGTAATTATATACGTATCGATTTTGGGTTTCTCTTGCATATTCGCAATGGGTTACGTATCCATAAATGCAGCAGACAAAATTCTTTCCAAGAATGCACATGGACATCTAATGTCGGTTCAAAGCATGAAAAAACAGCAAGTAGAAGACTTCATTCAAGGCAAGATAAATGCTGTAGAAGCTTTAGCTAAAATGCCTATTACAATTATTGGTGTTAATTCTTTAATTAATTATTCAAAAAACGAGGGAATCCAAAACAAAGATTTCCCATCTGACGTAAATATATACTCTAATTCATTTCTCAGTTATATGAATGCCAATAATATGGACAATATAATTATTGCAGAATCGAAAAATGGAAAGATTATTTATTCAGCAATGAGCGAACGTGGTTTTGAAACCGATCTGAGTCAACAATCCAATATGATTTCTAAAGTTTGGAGATCCTGTTTGAGATCAGATATTGCAATTATTAGTGATATGGAATCTAATGGCAATAAAAATGAAAAACCATCTCTATTTATTGGATGTAATGTTATTGATAATGGTGAAGTAATTGCTGTTGTAATAGCGGAGATAAATAGCAACGAGATTAACAATATTGTGGTTTCAAATAATACAATGGGTGAATCAGGAGAAACTTATATAGTTGGTGATGATTATTTGTTTAGAACCGATTCAAAGTTTTCAGATAAATCAACTGTGTTATCCCAAATCTCTAAAACAAAAGCTTCTGAAAGGGCATTATCAGGCCAACATGGAAGTGACATTATTAACGACTTCAGAGGGATGGAAGTATTAAGCAGTTACGAGAAACTTAATATTAAAGGACTTAACTGGGCAATTATTACTGAAATAGATGAGGATGAAATAATGGAACCCAAAAGCAATTTAATTAACACTATATTAATTATTTGCGCTATAATTGCGATTATTATGATGCCGGTACTTTACTTTATCGGGCAATCGTTAAGCAGGCCTTTGAAGAAGGAAGTTGAATATGCAAAAAAAATAGCCAATGGAGAGCTAGATGCAACTATAGATATTAACCAAAAAGATGAAATTGGAGTTCTGGCTGATGCACTCAGGACAATTGCACAAAGTACAAAGAGAGTTATTACCAGTGTTATTAATGCAACAAATAATCTTGCTGACGCCAGTTTTCAACTTAGTGCCTCATCGCAAAATCTATCATCTGGAGCATCCGAACAAGCTTCTTCAATTGAAGAAGTATCGGCATCAATGGAAGAAATGACATCAAATATTCAGCAAAATGCCGATAATGCGAATCAAACCGAAAAAATAACTAACGCTGTAAGCACTCAGGTCTCCGAGGGGAGCAACATTGTTCTATCATCTGTTGAATCAATGGAGAAGATTGCGGATAAGATTTCAATTATCAGTGACATAGCTTTTCAAACAAATATACTTGCACTTAATGCATCTGTTGAAGCAGCACGAGCTGGGGAATATGGCAAGGGATTTGGAGTAGTTGCATCTGAAGTTGGTAAACTGGCCGACAAAACAAAATTGGCCGCTTCAGAAATAAATGAGATTAGCAAAGCAAGTGTTGAAATTGCCGGAAAAACTAAGGACCTAATGGGTAAATTGGTACCAAGTATACAAAACTCTTCGATGCTTGTTCAGGAAATATCTGCTGCCAGTAAGGAACAGAGAGATGCTGCAGATCAGATTAATAATGCAATACAAATATTAAATGATGTAAGTCAGCAAAATGCTGCTTCTGCCGAAGAAATGGCAACTAACTCCGAAGAACTATCGAGCCAGGCAGAGCAACTTGTAAGTGTTATCTCACACTTTAAAATAGTAGGATTAAATGAAAATAAAAGGAAAAAATCCTCCAGTACACCAAAATTAATCACCGAAAGGAAAGTTAACTATCCGTACCATAAAAATGATGATATAGGTGTTGATATTGACCTCCATGCTCCAGATAATATGGATGATGATTTTGAAAGATTTTAGCCATTGCATAGATATTAAAGAAGTATTTATTTACTGATTTAAAAATACTTTGATATCAGTACCTGGTTTTTTCTCTTTATTGGTTAATTATTTAATATGGATAATGTTGGAATATATGGAGAGTTGATTGATAAGGACTTCAAAAGGTTGGGAGAATTTATCTATACCAACTATGGTATAAACTTATATCCAAACAAAAAAGTTCTCGTTAAATCTCGCTTACAAAAAAGACTATTTGAACTTGGAATAAAATCATATGCTGAGTACTGTGACCTTGTATTGAATAATGACCCTAACCACAAAGAAGCTGTGGAAATGATTAACAGGATTTCAACAAATAAAACCGACTTTTTTAGGGAAGCAAACCATTTTGATTTTCTTTCGGGTGATTCATTAAATAAATATTTATCTCTAACAGGAAAAAATAAAATAACATTGTGGAGTGCAGGTTGTTCAAGTGGTGAAGAGCCTTATACAATTGCAATGGTTCTAAACGAGCAAAAACAAAAGATTCCATTATTTGATTTCGAAATATATGCATCCGATATATCAACCACTGTTTTAAAAAAAGCAAAAAACGCTATATATCCTGATACCGCCATAGTACAAATACCAATGCAATATCGAACTAAGTATTTGCTTAAAAGTAAAGATAAATCAAAAAAGCAAATTCGTATTGCTCCAGCCATAAGGGAAAAAATTAAACTCTTTAGATATAATTTATTGAGTAATAAACCTCCAATGAACAAAACTTTCGACATTATTTTTTGTCGCAATACACTCATATATTTTGATAGACAAACTCAGGAAAAAGTAGTAGCAAATATCATTTCTATTTTGAATAAGGGAGGGTATTTATACTTAGGGCACTCGGAATCGCTCATAAATATGAATTTTGCATTGGAGAGTGCTGGAACATCCATATATAGAAAAATATAATCTTAATAAACACAAATGATTATGAATGGAGATGAACTGATAAAAAAGGAAAAAGAAATTACAGAACTACATAATACAATTAATGCTCTGAATAGCAAACTTACCGAGTCCGAATCCTTAAAAAGTAATTTCATATCAAACATAATGAATGAGGTTTATAACCCATTTAGTTCAATAATTAGTATGGCCGATAATATACTATCACTAAATGAAAATAAACTCCACAATGCCATTCCAATGGCTGAGATAATTTACCGAGAGGCAGCTCAGTTGGATTTTCATCTACAAAATATTTTTGTTGCGGCTACAATTGAGGCAGGACTTGAGGGAGTTGAACTTTCAATAGCAAACCTTAACAACATTATGGAATCGGTTGTAAAAAAATTTAAATTCGATATTAATAATAAAAACATTAAAATTGTTACCAACCTATCCCTCGATCTTCATGTAAGTATAACTAGTGATGCTAAAAAAATAACATTAGTATTATTGAATTTATTAAGCAATTCTATTAAAAATAGTCCAAATAACGGTGAGATAAAAATCCATTTCGAGCTAATCGAAGACGAACTAAACATTGCAATTTCTGATCAAGGATCGGGAATATCAGAGACTGAAATGAAGATAATTTTTGATCGTTTTAAAAAAATTGATGAAACTATTAATTCCGTTAAAGGAGGAACCGGTCTTGGATTATCGGTTGTTAAGGCAATAATTGAAATTCTGGAAGGTAATATTAGTTTTAGTAAAGAAAATGGCACTAAAGTCATTCTGAATATACCAAATATGGAAAATAACCATAGTAAGTTTGGATTTGATGATGACGATATTCTTTTCGATCAAGAATTATTTTAAAATCACAATGTTACAACCTCTTGAATATTTCTTACTACCCGGAGCTTTAAAATTTTCAAAAAGCCCGATGGAAATAACGACCTTATTAGGTTCGTGTGTTTCAGTATGTTTATGGGATAGTAGGTTGAAGCAGGGTGGTATGAATCACTATATGATGCCATATTGGAATGGAAGTGGTCTTGCTTCACCAAAATATGGAAACATTGCAATTGATAAATTGATTAAAGTATTGCTATCCAATGGATCGCGGCGTGAAGATCTAGTTGCAAAAGTATTTGGAGGAGCTGCCCTACTTAGTTCAAGTGATTGTGTTTTTAATATCGGAAAACGAAATATTGAAATACAACATAGGATGTTATTAGATGAAGATATTGATGTAATTGCCAAAAGCCTTGGTGGCGATAAGGGAAGAAAGTTAATCTATAATACAAACACTGGTGTTGTAAAAATGAAGTTCGTTCAGAAAACCAATATAACATGATATCGAAACCCAAGATTAAAATATTGATAGTTGATGATTCTGCACTAATTCGTCAGACTCTTCAAAAAGTATTCGAACATATGAGCGATATGGAGGTTATTGGAACTGCTGCTGATCCTTTCATTGCTGTTCAAAAAATGAAATCGGATAAACCTGATGTTATTACTCTTGACATTCAAATGCCACGAATGGACGGACTCACATTTCTAAAAAAAATAATGTCGCAACACCCTATACCAGTTGTTGTTATATCCAGCATTAGTCAGAAAGACAGCAAAGTTGCACTAACAGCTTTCAATTATGGAGCCATAGATGTTATTGAAAAACCGGTATTAAGCTCTGATTTACTTCATGAAGAATGGAAGGAAAAACTTATTAATGCAGTAAGAACAGCTGCCCATTCAGTGGTTACAAAACAAATTTTAAATACAATTAAAAAATCGCAAATCATTAAGGAAATTCATAAACCTGCGATCAAAAAAAATAGAATATGTAACAGCTTTGTACTGATTGGCTCATCAGCAGGTGGAACTGAAGTTATAAATACAATAGTTTCTAAGCTTGATAAAAATACAGTCCCGTTGTTAATAGTTCAACATATGCCTGTGTTATTTACTGCTGCTTACGCAGAACGTTTAAATAATAACAGCGAATTAGAAATAAAAGAAGCCTCATCCGGCGATGAACTCCAACGAGGAATTGCATTGGTATCTCCCGGCGACAAGCATATGGAGCTTATGAATAACGGATTCAATTTCTTCGTTAGTTTAAATTCCAGAGAAAAAGTAAACCGACATAGGCCTTCAGTAGATGTACTATTCAATTCAGCACTTAGCTATTCAGGAAATAATATACTGGCTATTATTTTATCAGGTATGGGTAATGATGGATCAGCATCTATGCTAAATTTGAAAAACGCTGGAGCAATAACTGTGGCACAAAGCAAAGAGTCGTGTATAGTGTATGGGATGCCAAAAGAAGCAGTTCGTATAGGAGCAGCAAGTCATTCTTTTTCAATTGAAGAGATTATACAAGTTATAAACAATTTTTCAAGGAAGCATTAATTAAATAAATTAGACTAATTTTGATAGTTCCTGAAATAATAGCAAATGGCATGAAAAATAAGAATAAACCACGAATATTAATTGTTGATGATATTAGGTCAAATTTACTTAATATGAAGGCAATATTAACTTCTGGTGATAATTATCAAATTGCAACAGCCGAAAATGGCACTACTGCTTTAAAAAAAGCCAGAGCCCAAAAGCTTGACCTGAAACTTTTGGATATAGTAATGCCTGATATTTCAGGCTTTGATGTATGTATAGAACTTAAAAAAAATCAACAAACAAGAGATATTCCTGTTATATTTCTTACTTCCAAAAATGATCCGGATAGCATTATTGAAGGGTTTAAATGTGGAGCTGTTGATTATGTACACAAACCTTTTGTTGAAGAAGAGCTATTAGCAAGAGCTCAGGTACATATTCAGCTAAACAGAACAAAGGAACTATTAGTTGAGGCAAAAAATAAGGCTGAATTGGCAACAAATGCTAAATCAATATTTCTTGCAAATATGTCACATGAAATCAGAACCCCTATGAATGGTGTTATTGGTATGGTTGAAGCATTAAAATCAACTAATTTAACAGAGGATCAAATGGAATATCTAAATATTATAGATATTTCAAGTGAAAATCTTTTATCTGTTGTAAATGACATCCTGGATTTCTCAAAAGTTGAAGCAGGACAAATTGAACTGGAAATCATAACATTTAGTATTCGGAAATCATTGCTCGAAGTAGTTAAGATGCTTAAATTTAAGTCAGATCATAAGAATCTATACTTAAACTTTGAGTTAGACAATAATATCCCACCCTTTTTAATTGGAGATCCAACCCGGATTAGACAAATATTAATAAACCTTATAAATAACGCTATCAAATTTACAGCTACCGGTGGGATTACGATTGCTTGTGAACTAGATACAATTAACGAAAAGAAGGCAAAACTTAGATTTAAAGTAACTGATACTGGTATCGGGATTTCTAATGATGCTAAAACAAAACTTTTTGAATCATTTACTCAAGCCGATGCGTCAACAACAAGAAAATTCGGAGGTACAGGTCTGGGTTTGGCAATATCAAAAAGCCTTGCTAAAATGATGAATGGAGAGATTGGTGTAGAAAGTGTGGAAGGAGTTGGTTCAACATTTTGGTTCACAGTTCATTTAGAATTAGCATCAAGTAAACAACTTGATAGCCCACAACATCAGGATGTTATTGCAAATGAAATGAAGAATTTAAACATATTGGTTGCTGAGGACAACTCAATTAACCAACGTGTTGCAAGATTTGTGTTGGAAAAATTAGGCCATACCATTGACATCGCAGAAAATGGCGAAGTAGCTGTTGAAAAATTTATAAATGGGGATTTTGATTTACTATTAATGGATATTCAAATGCCCGTAATGGATGGATTAGAAGCTACTTGTAAGATAAGAAAATTAGAGATGGATTCGGGCCTAGAAAAGAAGATTCCCATAGTTGCGATGACGGCCAATACAATGAAAGGTGATAAAG
>CALDOI010000111.1 GCA_937912115.1 uncultured Bacteroidota bacterium
TTGTTGGCTGCCACATAACATAAATCAGATGTGGTGGTGCCTTTTTTGGCATGCCGTTTTTTTTCAACACCAATTGTTTTTATCAGTGTAGCACGTTCCTTTTCACTTATCCAATCGTAATTATTGTTATTATACTCATCTTCAGGAACACAAGCCGATATGCCGGCAATACTAATATTTGGAACCTGAAAAATAGCCATCTTATCCCTTTTTTTGAACTTTTGATTCCACTAGGTCATATAAATCCTGAACAGTACTTGACTTTATTAACTCTTCTGCAGTAATCTCAACATCATATTCAACATTAACATGGGCTAAAAAAATTAATGCGTTAATGGAATCCCATGTAAATTTCTCCTGTAACACGTCGTTAGCCGAAAGACTATTTGGTTGTAAATCTTCAAACTCTTCTTCTAACTTGCTAATAAAATCTGTTATATTCATATTTGTTTTTTTTGCAAAAATACTGTTTAATTTAAATTACCTTAATATTATGAATTTCGTAGGCTCGTTTTTATGCTATTTGGGACCATCTATTGATCAGCTTTCAAATTATTTAGATAGTCTCTTGCCAAATCAACTCTAGGATCACTGCTCTCATAATAGCGATAAAGTGAAAAACTTTTACCTAAACCAAAACATGAAAGCTTATTTTTACCATAAAAGTAATTAAGCACTTCTTCTATTTCATCAGCAGTATTCACATGTTCAGATCTCATAAGAACGCCATAATCTAAACCATGTTTAATTTTAAATTCAAGTCCCGTAGTCATTTTCCAGCCAAGCTTCCATAATAAAGTTCCTTCGTTTGGTATGGATGTTCGTAGAGTACCTTTAGTATTTAACAGCACACATGTACGAGCAACTACTTCAGGTAAATTGGTAATATGTTCAAAAGTAGCGATGGAACTAATTCTATCATATGTTTGTTTTAATTCTATTTCATTAATATCATTGTATACTTTGTTTATCCTTAACAGCTTTGGTGAATCATTAAAAAGTTCACTAAAAGGTTCTATGATGTCGTAGTGCTTCGTTTTTTCATAATCCAATTGGTTCAGTGTTCCTGCTCCAATTTCCAATGTCTTTTGCTCAAAGTCATTTTTAACATCCGCGGCAACTTTTTTATGAAGCCAAGCCTCCATTTTTTGCGCCATCCCAGAAGCTGTTGACTCGCCCTCTCTGTTCTCTTTATATTGATTTATATATATTAACTTGTATTCTTCAGGAAGCTCTTCTCGAATTTTCGGATATTTATCAAACATTTGTGATCATTTTATATAAAAATCAAAAGTAACTAAATTTTAAGGGGCTAATATTTAGATTGCGCTTATTTGCATATATGATTATTAATCAGGCAGTAATTAATGTGCCATAAAGATAATTACTAATAAAATATCTCACTTAAATTCTGCTCCGTACCCATTATTATCTGGTCATCAATCACAACTTTTGAATTTAGTTCAATGAGCATATCTGATTTAAGATTCAATAATTGTGTGTTCTTCAGAATCATAATTGAAGGCCCATACTCAGGTTTTTTCTGCAACAGAACAACGCCATAATTACATGACTCCACTCTTGAATCAAACACCTCAACCACAGAAAGATCCTTGGATGCTAACCCGATATTAGAATTCGAAATACTTGTGTTATAAATTGTTAGTTTCGAATCCTCTCCCCCACTTATTCCCTTGTCGTTTGCCCCATCAACAACTGAGTTTCTTATGGTAATTTGGCTTCCTGAGAAATCCATAGCATCATTTCCAATATTTGTAAAAGTAGTAGTTATAATCTCTCCGTTACAGAAATCAGCATCAAAAGCATCTCCAAAAATTTTACTAAAAGAAGAGTTATTCATTGTGAATTCAGAACGGATAATATTTAACGCATCCTCACATTGATTATGGCTAAAGCTTGCGTTATTAATTTCTACATCTGACTCATAAAAAGTTACGGCTCCGGTATGCCCCCATCCATCATAATCGATTGTGTTAAGTTTTTCGAAATGAACATTATTTAATATTGATTTATTATCTGCTTGTAGTACAACAAATCCTTTTGATGTGGAATCAGATGATGTTATAACCACCGGTAACTCTTTTGTTCCTTTCATAAATACTGCCGAGTTACTTATAATGGATGCCTTTTCAATCAAATCAATTGTTGTCCCCTTTGAAAAATGCACATTATAACCAGTTGGAATTAATGCAGGATGATCCATAACTACTTTTCCTTTTTTAATAAAAACATCTTTCCCGATTACTCTGTCAATTAACGAAGTATCTGGAAACGGGTAAAGTGCAGTTAATTTTTGTAATGGTGTACTGGTACCATCTGGTTCAGGCCATTGGTTAATTTCGATGGATAATATTTCATCGGAGCTTGCCACTGAAAAAAGTAAATAATTTACCTGCTCATTACTAACTACAAAAGTTATTTCTTTTGGTCTTCCTTTATTACTGGCATCCAAAACAGGAATTGGAAACACAATCTCTCTTATTTTATTACTATTCATTCCAACGCCAAGTATAAAAACTTGTTCGGTAAAAAAGTTTTTAACCTTTATTATTGTTGAATCTCCAACAACCTTTTCTTTATAAGCGAGTACCAAATTGGGAGCAAAAAAAGCAGGTAAAACAGTATCGTAATCATTTCGTTCCAAGGTATGGTTTTCCCATTTTTTATTATCTTCCTTCATGTCATAAAGTTGCTTTTTAAATAAAGGGAGTGCCTTTTTTATCTTAATGGCATTGAGCTTTATATTAGCTTTATAAAAAATCTGACTTGGATATTCACGCCTTACCAGCGAATCATAATATGCTACTTGATATTGGTAACTTCCAAAAATTGAATCAAGCACATCAGGGTTTGAGTAATAATCCAGAAGGTTAACATACTTACTTACAAATGCAGTGTCATTAAACAGTTCACGAATCATTATATATTCATCAGGCTGAGTTACTCCGCCTCTTAAAAAACCTGTTATTGGGTTCGGTATTTGCTCTTCAAGTCCAATATCTGAATAGCAATCATAAGCTATAGGTTCCAACTTACAAATTACAGGATTGTAATAGAACCTTTGATTATGCCAGATTAAACTATGTCGTGCTAAAAACACATCAGCCAACGCAAAATAACGAGCAAGCATATCAATATTAAATATCTCTGATGCAGATTTACTCCTATTCTTATATTGCATCATAAGATTTTGTGCAATCAGAAACTGTTTAAACATATTCGAATCACTTACAATTTTACCCGATGAGAAAGGTTTAATAACTGCAACATCAAATACCGGCGTTATTTTTCCATTCATTCTACCTTCAGGATCCAATATACGTGCATCCCACAATGCATCTTCCACAAATCGAACTATTGGCCCTTCGCGCCGATTTTGCGACTCAAGTAATTGTTTGGCAAAATGTTCTTCCCAGGCATACAAACCCATGTTTTTTCCATTTTGAGTAACGGGCACAAAGCCATAACGAGTGGTTAGAAGTCCTTCCCCTATCATTACCTGATGAAGAAACCATTCGTTAACTCCCAATCGAGCCATTGGATTTTGAATAGAAAAAACATTCATTCGATTCCATGTTTTTCCTTTATTAAGTTTAATACGATACGACCACTTACTTCCATGCATGTGATCCAACCAATCACCTTTTAAACGCAGAGTTGCTTTCATCATCTTATCATCACTAAAAACAATACCTTCTACAATATCCTCTTCTTTTGATTGTAATATCCCCGCTTTGAAAGCCGTTTTTCTTGTCTCCATCAAACTAATAATTTCAGAAGTATCCATTTCCAAATGAAAGGAGGATAAAGAGAACTCAGGGAAAGGTTTATTTTTTAATATAGTAAGCGATAGGTCATCATAGTAAATTGTGTCATTACCTGAGTTCCATACATAAAATTTTAATTGATTATACTCTGTCAAGGGTGGAACATAGAATTGAGAACTGAGCTTTTCCCATCCATAATCATCAGTTTCAACAACATCCATAACACTGAAATACTTCTTTGTACCCATTAAAACGCATACAAGATGGGCATCATGTCCTTTCTTCCATACAGTAACATCTACATAGCTATCGCGGTAAACATTTGAAAAATCAATGGCTAAAGTAAATGGGTTCTCAGGTGTTGAATAAACTGAATTTTTTCCTGAGCGATGGTGCAACTGAGATTGATATTGTCCTCCATTAAACTGATAAGTGCTATCATTGGTGGCTGTAAATTTTTTACCATTTGCACTTAACTCCTCCAAATTAGTTGAGATATTCACTGTTGGTGGAGTTTGTTGTCTAACACATGAATTGCTTAGGAACAAGATAACAAACAATACAATGGCAATATTTGATGAAATAGCACCATTCCTCAAAACAGAGTAACTTTTCCTACAGAGTAGGTTATGTGAAAAAAAATGAATCATCCAGAACTCAAAATAAAAAATGCAAATATACTTGAAAACAACAAAAAGAATCATCAAAAAAAGCAGCCTTCTTACAATGAATTTTGATTGAGCAACAAAATGATAAACATCACTAAATAATATTTAGTTTTGTATTAAGTTATATTTTGAATTGCATATTAAATCTAATCTTTAATATTTATGAGAAAACCTACTATAAATGCTGTATGTAGTTTATTAATAATAGCAGTATCAATTCTATCAAGTGTAACAACAAATGCTGCAATTGTTTTCTCAAAAGATGGTTCGCCCTATTATATTACTGAAGATATTGTTGTTACCAATAAGGATACAATAATTATTAATGCAGGAACAACATTAATAATTAGTCCTGCCGTAAATATAATCACTAATGGAGTAATACTTATACTTGGTTTCCCAGAAGATCCAGTATCATTATTACCTGAAATCGAAGGAACCGGATGGGGCAAAATCGAAATTAATTGTCCTGGCAAAACCAGCATTATTAATAATGCAAGTATTGTTGATGGAACTATATTATCAGAGTATTGTGATATGTTGATGCATAATGCAACATTTATTAACAATCAGAATCTAGCTTGGAATAATCCTGTTGTATTTGTTATAAATGCCTCTGTAAACTTTGTAAACTCATCAATTTACGGTAGCGATAAGGGAGAAGGTTTTCAAATGTTGAATTCAGAAACAGTAATAGTTAAGAATTGTTTTTTTAGTAAAATTCCTGATGCCGTTGAACTGACAAATATAACCGGTGGTTATGTAAGTCATAACTGGTTCGAAAATATACTTGATGATGCCATTGATTTAAACAACTGCACTAATACAATAATTGACAGCAACATTATTATTAATGCTGATGACAGAGGTATAGAACTTGGTAGTGAAAATAATGGGAATTCTGAAAATATCATTGTGAGAAGAAATGTACTTATTGGTTGTGGTATTGGAGTAATTCTGAAGGAGGAGTCATATGGTCAGATAATTAACAATACTTTTTATGGCAACAATATCGGAGTTAGCTGCATCGAAGATAATGGAAATAGAACCGGTAGTTTTATGAATGTTCAAAATTGCATATTCTACAATTCCATAGAAAGTGATGTGTTTAAGGATTTAAACTCCACTCTGATTACCGATTATTGCATATCAAATAGTGAGGTATTATCCGGTGAACATAATATTAAGGGTGATCCGTTATTTGTGAATGCTTTAGAGTTTGATTTTAATATACTTGAAAATTCTCCATGTATTAATGCTGGAAACCCTGAGTTGCCTAAGGACTCCGACAATACAATAAGCGATATTGGAGCATTCTTTTATAATACTGACACAACAAGCATCAATAATCATGATGAATTCTTCAAATCAGTGGAAATCTACCCTAACCCTTTTCATGATGATTTTGAGGTGATTGTAGTTAGTAATGATCCCGTTACAATTGAACTCTTCACCTTATCAGGAGTAAAGATTTCCACAATCATAGAACATGAACAATCCTCCACACTAAATAAAATTCGTGTTATTCCTGTTTCTAAGCTGAAATCGAATATGGTAGTTATTTGCAGAATCTTGATTAATGGATATTCAAAATCGTATTTACTACTCCATAGTTAATACAATAATTGATCACATGTTCGTATCGTAATTAGAAAGTATGAAAACGTATAGAACAATTATTCTGTTAATTTTGCTACGTTTATTTGAAACCATAAAAAAGAAATGAAGAACTTAGGCATCAAATATTTTGATATATCTGCATGGGCAATTATATTTTGTCTTTCCATTGTTTTATATATCAACTTTTATCATTCAAATTGGAACAATACAGAAAAGGTGATAGGCCATGATGCTCGTTCCTATTATGCTTACCTACCTGCTACAATAATTTATAACGATCTTAGCCTTGAGTTTTTAAAAAGCCCTGGTAATCAACTTGGAAAAGGTTTTTGGGGGAAAAAAAGCCCAATTGGTAAAACCGTAATAATAACCAGTTATGGGATGTCATTACTCTACTCTCCATTTTTCCTTATTGCACATTCCTCAGCCAAATTAATGGGATATCCAGCAGATGGATATTCAGTACCGTACTGTTTTGCATTGGTAATGAGTAGCATTTTTTATCTATTTATTGGAGTAATTTTTCTACGTAAATTCCTGCTGAAGTATTTTTCAAAACTGGTAGTTGCCATCACTATTTCTATTATTATTTTGACAACAAACATGTTATGGTACGTAACATTTGAAGCTACCATGACACATGTTTACAGCTTTGGCTTAATTTCCATTTTTATTTATTTAATTGACAAATGGATTGAACACACATCTATTAAACACACACTTTTAATTGGTTTTTTGATCGGGATTATAACCCTAATAAGGCCAACGAATGTAATTATAGTATTGCTTTTGGTCTTCTGGAAAGTAACTAGTTGGAAAGAATTTGTTAATCGGTTGATTTTTATTATTAAAGATTGGTATCATATATTAATTATGATTATTGTTTTCTTTATTATTTGGATACCACAATTCTTATATTGGAAGTATATTTCAGGAAGTTATATATACTATTCATATCCTGATAGCATGGGGTTTTTCTTTGACAACCCACAACTATTTAATTCCCTATTTTCATGGAGAAAAGGTTTTTTGATCTACACTCCTGTCATGATTTTTTCCTTTATCGGGATTGGGATTCTTTATAAAAAGAATAAGCAATTCTTCTTACCTATAGTAATATACTGGTTGGCAAGTTGGTATATCATATCATCGTGGTGGGATTGGTGGTATGGTGGCGGATTTGGAATAAGGCCTTATATTGATTCATATGGAATATTAGCAATTGGCTTGGCAGCATTTTTAACCTGGGTTTTTAGTGCCAGAAGGTTGTTAAAAACAATAATTATTACAATATTCATAATTACAATAGCACTAAGTGTCTGGCATTTCAAAAGATACCAACATGGATCAATCCATTGGGCAGGTATGACCAAACAAGCATATTTCAATTCGTTTTGGAGAGCAACTCCGGCAGCTAATTTCTATGAAAAAGTTCGCATGCCCGATATTAAACTTGCTCGAAAAGGAATTTACAAATACGAGGATGAACAAAAGGAAAGCCCCATCCAATAATTATAGCTAATTTTACATAATACACATGTATAAAAAACATCAAATAGGAGTTGTTATTCCAACCTACAAGGCAAAGCAGCATATTATAGAAGTAATTAACGGATTGCCTAGCTGGATTGACAATATTATTATTGTTGATGATAAATGCCCGGAAGAAACCGGAAAATTTGTTCTTGACAATTTTCAGAATAATCCTCGTTTATGCGTAGTTTTCCACGATGCTAATCAAGGTGTTGGAGGAGCTACTGTAACTGGATATAAGAAGGGTGATGAACTTGGATGCCAGATAATAGCTAAAATGGACAGTGATGATCAAATGGATCCTACATATCTTGGCGAATTACTCGATCCGATAATTAATGAAGAAGCCAGATATACAAAAGGAAATAGATTTGTTGATTTCAAGGCTTTAAAAGCTATGCCACGTATGAGGTTAATGGGTAACAGTGCACTCTCTTTCATGGTAAAGGCAGCATCAGGATACTGGACTATAATGGATCCAACAAATGGGTATACTGCTATATCACACAAAGCACTAAATAAGTTAAACCTTGAGGGTTTATCAAAAAGATACTTTTTTGAATCGGATATGCTCATTAATTTAAACATTCAAAATACTGTGATCCGTGATATATCAATTCCGGCTCGATACGGTGACGAAAATAGCTCTTTAAGTATAGTAAACACTATGCTCAAGTTTCCTCCAAAACTTCTAGTAGGTGTTATAAAAAGATTCTTTTTTAAGTATTTGATATATGACTTCAACATGGCCTCCATTTATACCCTTATTGGGTTTCCTCTACTAATATGGGGAGTTGGTTATGGATTATTCAAATGGATTCAAAACTACTATCTTGGTCAAGAAACTCCAGCAGGTACTGTAATGCTTTCGGTTCTTCCCCTGATCTTAGGAACACAGTTTTTATTAGCAGCAATAAATATTGATATAAATTCAACTCCTGGCAAAAAAAACTTCAACAGCGATAGCTGAGTTTCAATTTTTATGATTTCGGCTCTACTTAGCTAATTATATATTTTATTTTTGTCCGTTCTAAAAAGTAAATAATGCCTAAAACGCTTTCTATAATAATTCCAGCATACAACGAATCAAATACTATTGATGTTATACTTAACAAAATTCTGTCTGTT
>CALDOI010000112.1 GCA_937912115.1 uncultured Bacteroidota bacterium
ACCTGTTTGTCATCACCTGAAACAGTTATAAAATAAATACCCTCTGAATATCCTGTAAGATCAATTTCCGTATTAAATGAACCAACAACTGATATGTTACTTTGCTCATAAACCACTTTACCCATAATATCAATAACTTTGATTTCAGCAGTGTTGAACAAATCAGCTTCGATATTCAATTTAATCACTCCCTGACTTGGGTTTGGAAATACAGACAAAGCTATCTTACTGGCTTCCTCATCAACACCAACACAATCAAGAATCTTAATATAATCAACATTCGTTGTAGTATCCTTATTACCTAAAGCATCAGTTACAATTAAAGTTACATCGTAATCACCAATAGCCGCATAATAAACATTAGGTTTCACTAATTGTGAAGTTGCAGGATTACCACCTTCGAATGTCCATTGATGCTGAATTGGATCACCAAGACTTGTACTTTCAAAGTGTGCTGTACCTGAATAACAGAATTCGGTTTCTTCGGCTACGAACTCAGCAGTTAATGGATCAGGTCCACCACTCAAAGTAACAGTTCCTCGACTACCACTTATGATTTCCTGAGTCGTCTGAGATAAATAACTTACGATTTCCAAATGCTCTAATACTACTTCAACATCATTGTAATCGTCTGGAATTGTATAGGTTAAAGTGTTTTGATATAGGGTACCTGTGGTTGTTTGTGTAATTTCAAGTCCCCATTGTCCTGTGACCAAATGGCGCAGCATATGCATATGGTTATAATTATTACCGGCACCACCACCTGTTTGAGGTCCAAGGATACTATCTTGTAGTATGGCAACATTTAAATAATTGCTCGATTCAGGGCTGTCATCAGTATAATAAATTTCTACATTGACGGTAAGTACACGGGTTTCAACATCAATATAAGATTCTATTCCAACATTTGCATAACTGGCTGCTGCCATTGTTTGATTGGAAGCTGCTGCCCAATTACCACGGCTCATGGCTGTACCACTACCTTGTGACATGCCAGGAAATAAATGCCTGTTAACAGTTCCTGCAGGATATCCAGTTAATCCTGATTGAGCTGCAATAGCGTCTCCCCAAGGGGTTCTAAAATCAGGTTCGTTGCCACTTGGAACAGCATAGCTTCCCGTATGGATATTTATAAGAACAACATCCGGGTTTGCATTTTGGATTCCTTGTGCTATTTGATGACCCGAGGGGCAGTAGGTGCAATGAATACCTGTAAATTCCTCAAGTATTACATTTTTGTTTTCAGGGTCTGTTCCTACAATATTTTGGGCAAATAAGTAAGTAACCGAAAACAAGATTACGACTGAAAGTGTAAAAAATCTTTTCATAATACAATTTTTTTCTGTTAATTAATTAAACTTTAATGTGCTAAAATAATAATTCTAATTGTGATAATGTTTTTTCGTTAAAATTTTATTAATTAAAACAAGAAACATCAATGGCACAAGGTATGGAACAGGAAAAGGTTCATCCTTTAACATATAACTAACCTTATCATGTGCGATCAGATAAAATAAATCTGCAGATGCATTTTGAACTAAGTCATATTATAAATCGTGATAATCGTATGCCTCGGGCACATCATCCATTTTCATAAGGTTTTCCATTACATCACTTAAATCATAAACCTGGTGATCTATAATTGTGAAACTTTCATCGGCAATTGGTGTAACTATCATTTCATAGGTCTTCTTGCATGAAGTGCTGATTAACAATAAGGATAATGGGTAAGCTTATGATAACCAAATTACTAATATTCAATTCGAATTTAAATTTCATCTTAGTCAAATATTGATCGTAACAAAAAAGAATAAAAGAATCTTTAAGATTAATTCCCTAACTTTGTAATAAAACCAGCATTAATGGCCAGGAGAAAGAATAGATTAAAAGACATACTGAATAAGGCATCAGAGTTTTACAATATTGACCAATATTCCAAGACTTCGAAAAATCTAACCAAGAGTCAAATTAAAACAGTTAAGAGTGAGTTAAAAGAAATAGCGGCAAATAAGAAAAACAGAATCATTAAACTCACTAAATTTCTCAAACCACTAGTTATTCCAACGGCCAAAAGAGTAACTCTGGAATCGAAAATAGAACTATCAAAAGTTGATTTTAATAAAAATATAGTTGTTTATATGCCAAACCACAAGTCGCACCTTGATGAGTTTATATTAGGCTTTACTTTTGTGGATAAGAATATTTCTATTCCGATTACAGCAGCCGGGGAGAATCTTTTCAGGAATAAATCTTCGAGCTTCATTCTTAAGAGTTATGGGGCATTCAAAATCAGGAGAGACAAATACTCAGGGGATGATCATTATTACAGACTATTATCTTCCTACCTTGGCGCAAGTTTTCTGGCAGGCGAACAAATTATGTCATTTCAGGAAGGTACGCGCCCACGAGATGGAAAGATCGGTTTGTTTCGAAAAGGAATAATAGGAACCATTGAAGAATTATTCACCAATTTTAGTGTCAATCCTGATATCGAAATCGAAGATATTCTTTTTATACCCATTGCAATTAATTGGTCAGAAAATCCTGATGAGAAAAAAATAACTGCTGGTGTTAGTTCGAAAGCAGAAGAAACAGATTTAATTCGTAGGTTTTTAAATATCAAGAAGACACACTCATCAAGAGACATAAAAGGAGTTTTTATTGGAATTGGAGAGCCTGTAAGCTATAATCATTACCGGGCAAATAATAATCCGGATGAAAATGACAGTTATGCGGTTGGCATTTGTAACGAGGTACGATCGAGAGTAGTTGAAATGATGCCTATCTTTAAAGAACATCTACTATACAGTTCAATTCAATTTTTAAACAAGTATAATAAATTGGTTAAAGTTAAAGATTTAGAAGAACTATTTAAGGTAACTCAAAAAATCATCAGCGATTATGAAAATAAAATCAAAGTAATTGAAACTGATGGCTTCAATATTGAAAACCGGTTAGAATTAATGGTAACCCGAGAGATCATTAAATTTTCATTAGATAAATTGAGCTTTGAAGTGTTGAATCTAAATTTGATAGATTATTATGCTAATCATGTTACTTCACTAACTGAAGAGAATGAAATTTGATTTTTGGGTGACCCATGCTATTTTTGCAGTATGTTTATACGCAAAAAGAAGAACAAAAGCGGAAGTGTAAGTATTCAGATATTATCTAAAACAGGAAGGAAGAACAGACTCCTTAGATCGATTGGTTGTGCCAAAACACAAAGGGAAGAGGATTTTCTTATTTTGATTGCAAAGACAGAACTAGAGCGACTTAAAGGCATGCAATCACTCTTTGTAGAACACGATGATTTAGTAGTTGAAAGTTTTGT